>CAZHCO010000289.1:0-4564 GCA_964530965.1 uncultured Aestuariivirga sp.
CCGGCTCGGGATCCCGCAGTGCTCAAAACCAGAGGCCCTTAAGAACGAAAGTCCCTAAAGGCATGACCTCGAATGTCGTTTGTTGTTCACTCGCCAGCGTTTAAGGGTGCGAAACCCAGACTGCCTGTCGCTTGAGAACGAGGCGGGTTCTACTTGCCTGCCTGCCCGGCGTCAACCCCTGAAACATGGAATTTTTACGCGTGGCAGTCAAAAAACCGGGCAAATCCGAAGGTCTGTTGCTGCCCAGCGCAAATTTAACGCCGCAGTCCCTGAAAAATCAGGCGAAATGCGTGGAATCAGAACGTGGCAGGGATGATTCTATGACTCGAACAGCCCCAGGCCGTTAAGGTCACGCTTAATTTCATACCAGGAGTAGTCCCAAGCCGCCACGAAGTATGTACCACCGCCAACAACGACGAACAAGACAAGCATCAAAACCATAAATCCGGCAGACATGCTTGAACCTTCGGAATAGCCATCATCGGCTGCCGACAGTTCAGGTTCATAAAAAGTTTTCTGCCCACCGCCGCCCAAACGGCGATTGATCAGGTCAGACGTAATACTCGTGTTATTGCTCATACTTAGCCCTGCGTTTGGTAAGCAACCATGGGACTATGCAGCCAAACAACTTAACGCAGTTTTAAGCTTCAAGGACAACTTGCCGCAATTCGCCCCAATTGGGCCACATGATCGCCCTCCACCCGTTAGACATTGAATTTACGGCGACACGATCATTAACTTCGAGAGGGAGAATCTCACAATGACCATGCCGCAACGAAACTGGTGGCACGAACTCAACACCTGGGAACCGGAAATTGCGCTCGCCTTCTATGGCCGCACCCTGGGTTGGCAATTTGAAGCATCCCCACTGCCCGATGGCGCGGCTTACTGGATAGCGCGCAAAGATGGTAAGCCCGTGGGCGGAATCTTCGAATTGACCGCACCCGATTACTCCGGGGTGCCTTCGCACTGGATGACCTATATGTCGGTGGGCGATATCAACAAGGCTGAAACAGACACGGCCAAGGCGGGCGGTGAGGTTATGCGCCCCAATACGCGCGTGCCTGGAGTGGGAAAACTTGCGGTGGTAACGGATTCAACCGGAGCCCTGATAGGCTTGATCGAGCCGGACCACTCCCACGCCCTGGCAGCGGTTACCCACTAAAAATTTAAGGCGACCTGTCATCCCGTCGAAAGACGCGACCCGGATTTCCGTACACCCGTATTTCAATCAGTCCAGCGTATTCGGGTGGAAAGAAGGGTTAAGTATTTCGCCGGGATGACTGTTTCTTCCGTGCTGCCGGCACAGCTGCGAATACGAGCCACGCCACCCGTGGTTCAGCTTATGGCGCTCTCTGGAGCTAGTGACTGCACCCACGACTGACTACTGTGATAGATCAATCGCGGGAGGCATATCATGGCAAAGCTCAGCACCGACTGGTCAACCGATTCGATTGTGGCCCGGCGCGAAAAATTCTACGCCGCCTCCCAGCGCGCCTTTCTGCCCTACAAGACGCCGCTCATTTTCGCCAGGGGTGAGCGCCAGTATCTCTGGGATGAAACCGGCAAGAAATACCTCGATCTCCTGGGGATGAATGTGTGCGTATCGGTTGGCCACAACCATCCCACGGTCACGGCAGCAGTGAGGGAGCAGATTGAACTGCTTCAACACTGCACCACGATGTTTTACCATCCGGTGCCCGCCCATTTTGCCGAAGAGCTAGCCGCGCGCATGCCGAAAGGTTACGACTGGGTGGTGCATTTCACCAACAGCGGCACCGAAGCTGTCGATCTCGCCCTGGTCATGGCCCAGCAATTCACCGGAAACATTGATATGCTGGCGCTCCGCAATGCCTATCATGGTGCCACAATTGGGGGCCAGTCACTCACCGGCATCAGCGGTTTCCGACACAACATTCCCCTCCTCACCGGTATTCACCACATCGCCAATCCTGATCCCTACAGGGGCATATTCGGCGATGATACCGACGCATACCTCGCGGAAATTGACCGCACCATCCAATATGCAACCTCGGGAAAGCTCGCTGGCTTCATTGTTGAGCCCATCCAGGGCTATGGCGGCGTTGTTGAAACGCCACAAGGTTATCTCGCGGCCGCTGCAGCCAAGGTGCGTGAACATGGGGGAGTGATGATAGTGGACGAAGTGCAGTCAGGTTTTGGCCGCACCGGCGACAATTTCTGGGCCTTTGAGGCCCACGGCATTGTTCCAGAAATCGTCGTCATGGCCAAAGGCATTGGCAATGGCTTTCCCTTGGGCGCGGTTGTATCCCAGCGCCATATCGCTGACGCCCTCTCCGGAAAATTCTCTTTTCACACCTTTGGCGCAAGCCCCACCTCCTGCGCCGCCGGTCGTGCAGTTCTGCAAGTGATCGATGAAGAAGGGCTGCAGGCTAACTCCAGGAAGATTGGCGCCCAGTTGCGCAAAGTATTGGAAAAGTTGCACCAGAAGCATGAAATCGTTGGCGAAGTGCGCAGCCACGGCCTCATGCTCGCAATTGAAATGGTGACCGACCGCAAATCAAAGGCTCCGGCGGCGGCGGCCACCGCCGACATCTTCGAAAAGACCCGCGTCCATGGCCTCGTGATGAGCAAGTCAGGCGCCGACCGCAATATCCTGCGCATGGTGCCGCCCATGTGCATTCAGGAAAGCGATGTGGCCGCGGTGGAATACGCCTTCGAACGCGCCTTCGCGGGCTACTGAAAAATGCTTCTGGCGGCGGCAATAGCAATCATTTTCCTCGCCTCCATCGTCCGCGGCTATTCCGGTTTTGGATTGTCCATTCTGGCCACCACCGCCCTGTCGCTCATTTACCGGCCAACTCATGTCATCCCCTCAATTTTCCTGCTGGAAGTTGACACTTTTCTATGTGGAGAGGTCAATGATTTTTATGAGACTTGCGGTGATGTTCACCGTGGATCTCCACGCTCCCGCCTGGACGGTCGTGTTCGATGACGGCCGGCTCAGCGTGTCATAGCCATAGGTCCATGAACGCGTGATCACATTAGTCCGTACACGGATGGTTTTCGTTTGCGCACACTGTAACTGTAACTCTTGGTTGAAGCAAGGCCCTCGTGGGCAGCACTTCAAGACGTGTCGGGCTTCATTGCATTCCAGGCGAGCCAATGGCACTCGGTGAGCACTTCATCGATTTGGTGAACCGGCTTCCTGCGGTGGCCGGGTGGAGGACCCGGCCGGAGCGGCGACCTGAACTTCGGACTTGGCATGTTCTCTCTTCTCACCCGCCAGCGGACGAGACGCCTGGCCTGGCGCGGCAGATCCTCGAGCGCCAGCTTGAGGGCCTGGAGCCTCCGGGTGAGGCGTTCGGCACCCACGAGGCCATCGGGCGGCGGAGCGGGAGAGGCTGCGGGAGGGTGCGCTGGCCGCAGGGTATCATACGGGAAGAAATGGATACGCGGGGGATTCCGCGCGGGCCTTCTGCGGCGCTTGCGCGCGAAGTTTTTCCGCGTATCGAAGAGCTGAAAGGAGGGACGGGAAGGTCCGCCCTTCTTGATTGGCCCCGCCGGCATAGGACGCGAAATCGGACGCGAGGCAGGAAGCTTCACCACAAGGCCGCGCGCCGCGATGATAATGAGGCGCCTGACGGCGGATTCGGCGGGCCACAGCACCCGCAGCACGGCGCGGTGCAGGGGCTGCGGAATCCGCGAAACCGTGGCTTCGCCTGCAAGCCCCAGCATGGCGAAAAGGCCTTCAACGATGCCTTTCAGCGCTTCGCTGTTGCGTTCAATGGCCCTGGCCCAGTCCATGGTGGTTTCCTATCAATCACAAAGAACAAAACAGGAACATATGAACTCAATGGGAATAGATTGTCAAGGGGACATATACAAAAAAAGGCCCGGAATGACCGGGCCCTTTCCAATCGCAATGTCGGAACGTTACTCCGCCGCAGGCAAAATCTCTGCCCGGGCCTGCTCTTCCAGGATCAAGCCGTCGCGCTTGTCAGCTACCTGGCGCAGGCGTGCCAGCATGCCGCCGGGGCCCGCCGGAATGAGGCGGCCAACGATGACGTTTTCCTTGAGGCCTTCGAGCGTGTCGATCTTGCCCTGGACCGCGGCTTCGGTGAGAACTCGCGTGGTTTCCTGGAACGAGGCCGCCGAGATGAACGAACGCGTCTGCAACGACGCCTTCGTGATGCCCAGCAGAACCGGCGTGCCGGTGGCAGGCTTGCGGCCCTCGGCAATCAGCTTGTCGTTCTCCGTATCAAGCTCCACGTGGTCAACCTGTTCGCCAACCAGCAGGGTTGATTCACCGGCATCGGTGATTTCAACTTTCTGCAGCATCTGGCGCACGATCACTTCAATGTGCTTGTCGTTGATGCTCACACCCTGCAGGCGGTAGACTTCCTGGATTTCATTGACAAGGAAGGCTGCAAGCTCTTCCACACCCTTGATTGCCAGAATGTCATGCGGTGCCGGGTTGCCATCGAGCAGGTATTCACCCTTTTCAATGAAGTCGCCCTCCTGCACCGGCAAATGCTTGCCCTTCGGAATGAGGTATTCCACCGCTTCCATCGTGTCGTCCTGC
>CAZHCO010000290.1:0-10240 GCA_964530965.1 uncultured Aestuariivirga sp.
ATACAACGATTGCCGCTCCTGGTAGAATATGATTTGAGAAACAAAAAAGGCCGGAAGTTTCCTTCCGGCCTTTGAGTTTGGCGGGGAGACGCCCGCCTTAGCCGCCTAACCCTAGCAGCTGTAATACATGTCGTACTCGACGGGATGCGGGGTCATTTCTGTCCGCATGTTTTCTTCCATCTTGAGGTCGATGTAGCTGTCGATCTGGTCGTCGGTAAACACCGAGCCCTTCTTCAGGAACTCACGGTCCTTGTCGAGCGCAGCCAGCGCTTCGCGCAATGAACCGCAAACCGTTGGCACCATTTTCAGTTCCGCCGGTGGCAGATCATAGAGGTTCTTGTCCATGGCCTCGCCGGGGTGGATCTTGTTGGCAATGCCATCAAGCCCCGCCATGAGCAGTGCCGAGAAGCAGAGGTAAGGGTTCGCCGCCGGATCGGGGAAGCGAACCTCAACGCGCTTGGCCTTGGGGTTGCTCGTGTGCGGAATGCGGCAAGAAGCCGAACGGTTCCGCGACGAATAGGCCAAGAGCACCGGCGCTTCATAGCCCGGCACGAGGCGTTTGTAGGAGTTGGTGGAAGGGTTCGTAAACGCGTTGCAGGCCTTGGCATGCTTGATCACGCCGCCAATGAAGAACAGGCAGAGCTCCGAAAGATCGGCATACTGATTGCCAGCCATCATGGGCTTGCCTTCTTTCCAGATGGAGAAGTGGCAATGCATGCCCGAGCCATTGTCGCCGAACACCGGCTTTGGCATGAAGGTGGCCGTCTTGCCATAGGCGTGCGCCACGTTGTGGATCACGTATTTGTAGATCTGCATCTGGTCGGCCATTGTGGTGAGCGTGTCATACTTCATGCCAAGCTCGTGCTGGGCAGCCGCCACTTCGTGGTGATGCTTTTCAACGGTGACACCCATTTCGCCCATGACCGAAAGCATTTCCGAGCGCATATCCTGCGCCGAGTCCATCGGGTTCATCGGGAAATAGCCGCCCTTGGTGCGCATCCGGTGGCCCATGTTGCCGGTCTCGTAAACCGTGTCCGTGTTGGTCGGCAATTCGATGGAGTCCAGCTTGTAGCCCGTGTTGTAGGGCGAGGAAGCAAAGCGCACATCGTCAAAGATGAAGAATTCGGCTTCGGGGCCCACATAGATCGTGTCGCCAACCTTCGTCTGCTTCATGTAGGCTTCCGCCCGCTTGGCAATCATGCGGGGGTCGCGGCTGTAGCCTTCGCCGGTGGAGGGTTCGAGAATATCGCAGAACACCGCCATGGTGGTCTGCGCATAGAAGGGGTCCATATGCACGGTGGCGGGATCAGGCATCAAAACCATGTCCGACTCGTTGATGGCCTTCCAGCCGGCAATCGACGAACCGTCAAACATCAGGCCCTCGGCCCAGGCATCTTCGCCCATCTGGGAGACATCCATGGTGAGATGCTGCATCTTGCCGCGCGGATCGGTGAAGCGCAGGTCAACGTATTTCACGTCCTTTTCCTTGATCATCTTCAAGGCTGCTGCAACGTCTTTCGTGTCTTTGGCCATTATGTTTTCCTCTTTAATTTATGGCGTGAATTTAGAGCGCTTCCGTGCCGGACTCGCCGGTGCGGATGCGGATAGCTTGTTCGATGGTGGAGATGAAAATCTTGCCGTCGCCGATGCGCCCCGTGCGCGCCGCGTTCTGGATGGCTTCAACGGCGCGATCAACGAATTCATCGGCGATGACGATTTCAATTTTTACCTTGGGCAGAAAATCCACCACATATTCAGCGCCCCGGTAGAGTTCGGTGTGGCCCTTCTGGCGCCCAAAGCCCTTGGCCTCCGTGACCGTAATGCCCAAAAGGCCAACTTCCTGCAGCGCCTCTTTCACTTCATCAAGCTTGAAAGGCTTGATGATCGCTTCGATTTTTTTCATGGATGCTTGAGCCTTTTCTTAATGTCCCTTAACGATTGCAGGTCTCATGCCAGACCATGGATTGAGGTATTTCAATGGCTTAGGCGAATTCCAGGAGCGCGAAAAATAGCGAATGCCTAAAAATTAAGCTCACTGGCGTTTTTTTAAGCTTTGATCACCTGCTTAAGCAATTCAGCCAAGTCCTTGGCGCGGATTTCATCCAGCTTTTCATGCAGCGCCATGATCTCGATTTCTGCCTTGAGGTTGACCTCGTAATCGTGGGCCGCCGACAATCGGTCTTTGGTGGCCTGCCGGTTTTGCGACATCATGATGATAGGCGCCTGAATGGCGGCCAGCATCGACAGGAACAGGTTGAGCAGGATGTACGGGTAGGGATCAAAGCCGCCTGCCAGCATGACTGAGTTCAGCACGACCCAACCGATAAGAATTGCGGCGAACATGATCAGGAAGGTCCATGAACCGCCAAAGCTTGCAACTTTGTCGGCAAGCCGCTCGCCGAAGGTATAGCTCTTCTCGTGCTCGATATTGATATTGCGTGAAACCGCCAGCCGCTTCGCTACCCGCTCGATAACCTGGCGCTCGGGGGCGGGAATTTCCTCATGGCCTAGATCAAGGATGCGCCGGGCAAGGAGTTGAACCGCTTCATGGGTTTGGTTGTTCATGGCATTCCCTTTCGATCGAGTGCCCTATTATAACCGAAACACTCTGTCTGGAATTGCCGCTCTTTGTCTTGTAGGAAGGGCGCGGAATTTGGAGTCGCTGATGCCAAAACAGAAAATTGCCATGCTCACTGCGGGTGGCCTCGCCCCCTGTCTCTCGGCCGCCGTCGGCGGGTTGATCGGTGAATATACCAGGCTGGCACCAAAGGCCGAGATCATCGGCTATCGCTCCGGCTATGCGGGCCTGCTCAAGGGCGAGTCAATCAAGGTGACGCCAAAGGCCCGCGCCAAAGCCAGGGTGCTGCTCTCCCACGGCGGCTCGCCCCTGGGCAACAGCCGGGTGAAGCTCACCAATGTAAGGGATTGCGTCAAGCGCGGCCTGGTGAAAGAAGGCGAAGACCCGCTTCAGGTCGCGGCCGAACAGCTCGTAAAAGACGGCGTCACCATTCTTCATACAATCGGCGGCGATGATACCAACACAACCGCAGCCGATCTCGCGGCCTACCTCTCAAAGCACGATTACAAGCTCACCGTGGTTGGCCTGCCAAAGACCATCGACAATGACGTGGTGCCGATCAAGCAGACGCTTGGTGCCTGGACTGCGGCGGAGCAGGGCGCAAAGTTCTTTGAAAATGTTGTGAACGAACAAAGCACCAGCCCACGCATGCTGCTCATCCATGAAGTCATGGGCCGCAACTGCGGCTGGCTTACAGCGGCAACAGCCGACGTCTATCGCAAGCGCCTCGGTGCCCTCCATTTCATCCCCGAATTCAATCTCGGAAAGGTGCATAAGGATCTGGATGCAGTTTACGTGCCCGAACTCGCCATTGATATTGAAGCGGAGGCGCAGCGCCTCAAGAAGGCTATGGATGAAAATGATTGCGTCAGTATTTTCCTTTCAGAGGGAGCGGGCGTGAACGACATCGTGGCCGAGATGCGCGCGCGTGGCGAAGAGCCCGAGCGTGATGCCTTCGGCCATGTGAAAATTGACAAGATTAATCCCGGCGAATGGTTTGCCAAACGCTTTGCCAAAATGCTCGGCGCCGAAAAAGTGCTGGTACAGAAGTCGGGTTACTTCGCCCGCTCCGCCGCCGCCAATAAGGACGACCTCGGCCTAATCAAGCTGATGGTGAAGCACGCAGTCAAAAGCGGCCTTCGCGGCGAAAGCGGTGTGGTCGGCCACGATGAAGGCAAGAAAGGTGAGCTGCGCACCATCGAATTTCCCCGCATCAAGGGCGGCAAGGTTTTTGACACCAACGCAAAGTGGTTCACTAGGTTGTTAAAGGACATCGGCCAGCTGAGATGATTGAGCGTGGGCACACACTTATCCGTCATTCCGGCGAACGCCGGAATCTTTCTAACGTCAACGGGATTCCGGCGTTCGCCGGAATGACGGGATATGGAGAAATATAAATTGGCTGGATCAGAAATTCTCAATCCTGCCCAAATGTATCAGGCCGATGCACTTGTAATCGCATCCGGCATTACCGAACTCGCACTCATCGAAAATGCCGGACGCGCAGTCGCGGAAGAAATCATCAGGCGTTATGGCGCCAGAAAAACCGTCGTACTCTGCGGTCCCGGCAACAATGGCAAGGATGGCCACGTCGCCGCCCGCTACCTCAAGGACTGGGGCTGGCCCGTCAGCGTCACGGGTGACATCAGTGGCGCCGAACTCATCATCGATGCCCTCTACGGCGCAGGCCTCAACCGCGACTTCTCCGCTGACCTCGCCAACAAAATCAACAGCACGGGCGTTCCCATCGTTTCGATTGATGTGCCTTCGGGCCTAGATGGCCTGACAGGGCATCCGCGCGGCGCCGCGGTGAAGGCCGATCTCTCCATCACATTTTTCCGCAAGAAGCCCGCTCACCTCCTGCTGCCGGGCCGCGCGCTCTGCGGTGAAGTAGTTGTCGCCGACATCGGCATTCCTGAATCGGTGCTCGCGGAAATCCTGCCGCAATTCTGGGAAAGCACGAAACCCGTTCTTCCGGCGTTCGGTGCAAGCGCCCATAAATACAGTCGCGGCCACGCGGTCATTGTGTCAGGCGGAAAATTGCATACGGGCGCCTCCCGCCTGGCGGCGCAGGCGGCGTTGAAAATTGGGGCAGGGCTTGTCACCATCACAGGGTCAGAAGACGAACTCCTCATCCACGCCGCCCGCACCGCGGCCATCATGCTGGCAAAAATCGATAATGCCTTGGCGCTCGGAATGCTGCTCAACGACAAACGAAAAAATGCGGTTTGCATTGGTCCCGCAGCCGGCTTGGGACCAGAAACCTGTGCCAAGGTAAGGGCGGTTCTCGCAAGTGGTGCCGCAACGGTACTTGATGCCGATGCCTTGACCTCCTTCGCCCAAGCCCCCGATGAACTCTTCGAAGCGATTGCTGAGTTCCCCCAACGCCCCGTTGTCATCACCCCCCATGAGGGTGAATTTGCACGTCTCTTCCGTGATTTATCAAATGTTTCGCAAGCGAAACATGAACGCGCCATTACGGCTGCGAATCGATCAGGCGCCGTAGTTATCCTCAAGGGCGGCGACACGGTGATCGCCAGCCCCGATGGCCGCGCCGTGATTAACGCCAACGCACCGCCGTCCCTTGCCACGGCAGGTTCGGGCGATGTGCTGGCCGGGTTGGCAACAGGCCTGCTCGCCCAAGGCATGCCCGCCTTCGAAGCCGCCTGCGCCGCCGTGTGGCTTCATGGCGATGCGGCGAACCGGCATGGGCCGATTGGCCTGACGGCGGAAACGCTGCTGGCAGACCCTTCGAGGCTCACTTCGTTCGCACCTCAGGGTGAGGATTACACTAACCTCCCTCATGCTGAGGTGCCCAAGGCGCAAGCCTTGGGCCTCGAAGCACCCCGCGAGAAGTGATGAACCGTCCGCTTCTCCTTCTCATCGCCACGGGCGCTGCCCTCGGCCTCAATTTTCCCATCGGAAAACTGGCCATGGCCGCGGGCATTAACCCGGCACTTTGGGCCGCCGTAATTTCACTGGGGGCAGGGCTTGCCATGCTCCTTGCCGCAAGCCTCACCGAAGTCAAAAGGCCCTATGCGAAATCCACTTTTAAATTCGCAATCATCTCCGGCCTCATCTCCTATGTCATGCCAAACTTCATCACCTTCTCGGTGATCCCGAAAATCGGCAGCGGCCTTGCCGCCATCATGTTCGCGCTCTCGCCGGTAGTGACGGCACTTCTCTCCCTGATGCTCCGTGTATGTCCACCAAACCTGTTAGGGATAGCCGGCATTACCGTTGGCCTCGCTGGCGCGCTGATCATCATTCTCTCACGCAATGCGGATTTCAACGGCGGCGGCACATTCTGGATTCTGGCGGCGCTGCTCATTCCAATCTTCCTCGGCCTCGGAAATATCTACCGCACCATGGCCTGGCCCGAAGGCGCATCCCCGCGAAAGCTCGCCTCGCACACCAATCTCGCCGCCGTGCCGTTCCTTGCCGTCGCCGCATTCGTCCAGACCGGAACGATTGACCTCGCACCTCTCGGAAACATCCTCGGCCTTGTCGTGGCACAGCTCGCCGTCTCCACCATTATGTTCCTCATGTTCTTCCGCCTGCAACAAATCGGCGGCCCAACCTACCTCAGCCAGATCGGCTACGTCGCTGCAGCCGTCGGCGTCGTCATCGGCGTGGTCCACTTCGGCGAAACCTATCCCACCAGCGTTTGGGTTGGGGCAGGAGTCATTGCAGCAGGCATTGCGCTTTCGACATTGGGGCAAAGCCGGTAGCTTCCAAGTCTGCCCTGACCTGCCCAGTGCTATCCGCGTTCCGGAAACAGGTCTTTCAATCCCTGGACTGAGGCTTTGGCAATGCCGCGCTCAGTGATCAGCCCGGTGATGAGGCGCGCCGGCGTTACGTCGAAGGCGGGATTTGCCGCAGGGCTGCCTTCGGGAGAAATGCACACCCGCGCAATTTTGCCATCCGCCCCGCTGCCCTGCACAAAAGTCACTTCCGCCGCGTCGCGTTCCTCAATTGGAATTTCCTTCACGCCATCACGGACAGTCCAATCTATGGTGGGTGAGGGCAAGGCCACATAAAACGGAACATTATTGTCCCATGCTGCAAGGGCTTTGAGGTAGGTTCCGATCTTGTTGCACACGTCGCCATTGGCGGCGGTGCGGTCGGTGCCCACGATCACCATGTCCACCTGGCCATGCTGCATGAGATGGCCACCGGCATTGTCAACGATCAACGTATGGGGAACGCCATGGTTGTTGAGTTCCCAGGCGGTGAGCTGGGCCCCCTGGTTGCGCGGCCGCGTTTCGTCCACATAAACATGAACCGGAATGCCTTCTTCGCCGGCCAGGTAAATGGGCGCCGTAGCCGTGCCATAATCCACCGTGGCCAGCCAGCCAGCGTTGCAATGGGTGAGCACATTAACTGGCTCGCCCGGCTTCTTGCGGGCTGCAATCTGCCTGATGACCGGAAGGCCATGCTGCCCAATGGCTCGGTTGAGCTGAACATCTTCCTCCGCGATTGCCGTGGCCCGGGCATAGGCTGCATCAATCCTCTTACGTTCAGGCAGGCCAAGCAACAACCCTCGCATGTCGTCCAAGGCCCATTTCAGGTTGATCGCCGTCGGGCGGGTTTTGTGCAGCGTTTCCCACGCCCTATCGAGGGCCCCATTGCTGGCATCGCGGCCCATCGCTATCGCCATTCCGTATGCGGCGGTCACGCCAATCAGGGGCGCGCCTCGCACCCACATGTCGCGGATGGCTGTTGCCACATCTTCAACGGTCTTCAACGTGACAACGCGAAACTCATGGGGCAGCCAGCGCTGGTCGATGATGTCAGCCGATCTACCATCAGTGTTGAGCCAGATGGTGTGATAATGGCGAGGTCCGACTTTCACGTTTTGGTTTCCTTCTCAAGCCGTTCAGCATGGCGTCGGGGTCTTGCATGAAAATGTGAACTTGGGAAGTCTACTCTAGATCGAAGATGAAGCCGAGCGCCCCAGGAAGCGATTGACGAGATACATTGAAAACATCAGCAGAAGCATCGTGTCGGTGATCATTGTTCCAGCTGATTTGAGAAAACTCAACTGGCTGGCGCCCGCAACTTGACTTGCATCAAGCTGCTGCCACGTTGCCAGCATCGTTGAAATGGCGCCATTCTCCGACCAGTCCAAAATCATGACCACGCAGGGCAGGGCAACCAGATACACTTTAATGGGAACAGCGAAACCATCACGGGTCGCCCGCAGGGGGAGCGCCAGCCAATAGAGGCACAGCGCCCGCGAAAGCCCATAGCTCGCGGGGTAAAACGTATCAACCCACAGCTGAACATTCGCGTAATAGTCCCGTCCCGAAGCACCGAGTGCTACGAGAAGCGCCTGTGCTTCGGAAAGCGAGTAACCCCAAAACCGCGAGTCAAATGGACCGATCCCCTGGGAAAATTGCCTGAGTCTGGGGAAAGTGACCGACAGGATGAACCCAAACAGCGCTGCACTGGCCACAAGGCAAACCAGCGCCAGCCATCCCAGGGATATCCTGCGTTTCACATTAGCAATCACGGGCATGATTTGAGACTAAGGCAATTCCAAAGGTACGGCAATGTCAGTCGGCTTTTCCTCGCCCTACGTCCTCGCCCGCTTCACCATCCCAGTAAACAATTCATTTTTTCGTCATCCCGATGAAAATCGGGACCCAGGCTTTCAACCGACACACAAGCGGAAAGTCTGGGTCCCGACGTACGTCGGGATGACGGAAGAGAGAATGTATTTTGCTCACAGATAACTGCAGAGGTTAAATCGAGACGTGTGCATTCGATAGCGGCTTTCGCCCGCATGGCGGATAATGTCTAAAGCCTAATCCACCCGGTACACAAACCGGCAGGCGCCATCGCTGAAGCCGCCTTCGCTGGTGGCAATTCCGCGCACCATGAACCGCGTCTCCGGCCCGCCTTCAATCAGCCCACGGACGATATCGTGGCTGGGGCCGTTGCCGATGTTCATGTCATAGACGAAGGCTCGCGTGGCCCCGTTCGCAGGCTTCACGGCAAAGCCCATGTTATTAATATCCTGTGCTTCGTGCACAAGCTGGCCCCGCAGTTCGATTATCTCCGTGCCCGTGGGCGCTGCCGCATCGGTCTCCGGCGGAATGGCGGTGAGCAGCGCGGGCGAAGCCGGCAGGTCCACATTCTTCAGCGCCGAGGCGCCGGGCTGCAAGCCATCCAGCGTGGCAAGCCTCGCGAGGTAAGCGGCCGAAAGGCAGGCCGTCTCGCCGCCGCAGGGGTTGCGCACGGTTTTCAGCCACATGCGCTGGTCCGCCTTCAGGCAGGAAGCGCCATCGCCCAATTCCTCCAGCGCCACGCTGTAATAGCGGCCGAGGTATTCATCGAGGTCCGAAAGGGCAGGCTCCGCGCAAACCGCCTTCTCGACAGCGCTTTCAGCCTTCGCGCAGTCAAAACCCGCGGCCCCCGCAGCCGTGGAAAAAACCAAAGCCAGAACGGCAACCGAAATTGCGCAGCGCATGAATTAATCCCTCCGCGAGTCAATCAGTTTCATAACCGGTACAATGCTGAATGTCTCGAAATTCGTCATTTCGTCCTCCGCTGGAGCGACGGCCAGAAAAAACGATGCCACCCTAGCGGCCACCGGCAATCAGCGTGTAAGGTCGGCGCGGGACGAGGGGAGAAACCAGCAGGGGTTTTTACATGCCGCTCGGGAGATTTCTGAAGATACTTCTCGGTGGGCTGGTGGCCCTCGCGGTCTTGTTTGTGGTCGCGGCTGAATTTTCAGCCTCTCAGATGCCCATCAACATAAGCGATTACATCGGCAACTATGCCGCCTACGAGCAAGCGGCAAAGGAACTCTTCAACGCGGCCTACGCCTGCGCAACGCGCATTTGCGAATGGCTGAAAAGTTTCGACCATGATGACTGGCTTGCCATGCTCACAGGCGCCATTGCGCTTTTCGCCGCCGTCTTGGCGTGGTCAACCCGCAAGCTCTGGAAGGCCGGCGAAAAGCAGATTGCCCTAGCCCGCGAGGCAGTGGGCGCCACGCACCGCCCCTGCATTGCGGTCAGGCGCATGTCAGTGGTTCTCGCGCCCGAAGAGCCAATCAAGATCGAGTTTGCGATTGTGAATGTAGGCGAGGCGGCCGCCAGTGGTTACACTTGGAACGCAGCTATCTTGTACTTGAAGGCAGTAGGCGCAATCCAGGAAGCGCCCAGTTTTGACCTCGGCACGGCAGGTTCCAGCGATGTGGCGTTGCAACCCGGCGAAGGCAAAAACATTCAGTTCACGGATGGAAGCGACCTGGGCCCCAAACAACTGAGGGACATCACCTACGGCACTGAAATTCTGCACGTGATCGGCTACATCACCTACAGGGACAAGCGCGGAGCAACCCGCCGCACCGGCTTCCTCCGCCACTACGACCGCGAAAGCCGCCGCTTCCGCGTGGTTGATGACCCTGAGTATGAATACCAGGACTGATCTGCGACCCACCCCACC
The DNA here is from genome assembly GCA_964530965.1 of uncultured Aestuariivirga sp. Lineage (GTDB taxonomy): Bacteria > Pseudomonadota > Alphaproteobacteria > Rhizobiales > Aestuariivirgaceae > Aestuariivirga. Next base: position 10,037 of record CAZHCO010000290.1, read on the forward strand.
CGTCATTCCGGCGAAAGCCGGAACCCAGGCTTTCAACCAACACACATGTCTAAAGGCTGGGTCCCGGCTTTCGAGGTTGTGAAAAAATCGATCGTTTCGGCAATGTTCTCGGAACATCTCGGATTCATTTCGGAATCAAACAGTGATCAGTTGAAGAACAAATCCTATGATCGACCATTTCTTCACAACCTCTTTCGCCGGAAT
>CAZHCO010000291.1:0-1641 GCA_964530965.1 uncultured Aestuariivirga sp.
GACGAGTTCATGCCAATTCTTTGGCGGCTCCAGGCCAGCGTCTTTGAATACCTTGCGGTTGGTCCACATCCATTGGCCTGAATGCAGATTCACCGGTACGCACCAGACCTTGCCGTCGATGGTGCAGGAAGCCAGCTGCGACTTGGGACGCAAAATCTCATCCCATTTTTCCGTAGCGGCAAGTTCCGTAAGGTCGAGCATAAGACCAGCCTTCACGAGATCATCCGCATCCTTGCCGGGGTTGAGCTGCGTGGCGCCCATGGGGTTGCCACCCAGAATTCTCGAAATAATGATCGGGCGGGCTACGTCGCCGGAGCCGGCAATAGCACCATCAACCCATTTGTTGCCGGTAGCATCGAAGGCTTTGGCAAACTCGCCGACAGCAGCGGCTTCGCCGCCTGACGTCCACCAGTGGGTGACTTCAACGTCTGCGGCTTTTACGGAACCGATGAACGCCATTGAAACAGTGGCAGCCAAAGCTGCGACCATTGACTTGTAACGCATGTGGTAATCCTCCCATATTTTTTTAGTTAACGAAATTAAGCTAGTTCAAAAAAAATCAATCTGCAACGATTCAGTTTGTGAAACTAAACATTGTTAATATGCTGCAATGCAGCGAGAAATGGGCTTCTGGATCGTTTCAGGTGGCTCTAGGCTTTTTTCCTTTCAAATGATAGCAATGTGGCCAACGTAGTAATAATGAGCCGCTGGGGCGACGCCTGAACAATGACGAAAATAGAACTACCCACGGGTGAACGTCCTACCTTGAAGACAATCGCCTTCATGACCGGTCTTGGGATTTCAACTGTTTCCCAGGCCTTGAAGGATGGGCCCGACATCAGCCGTTCCACCAAGGAACGGGTGCAACTTGTTGCCAAGCAAATTGGCTACCGGCCCAACCGCGCCGGCGTTCGTCTGCGCACCGGGAAGACCAATGTCATCGCCCTCGTGCTGAACACCAAGGAAGAGGGCATGGGGCTCGTATCCGAAATGGTCTATGGAATTTCAGACGCGCTTTCCGGCACATCTTATCACTTGGTTGTAACGCCATATTCCTTGTCAGACCCAATGGAGCCCATCCGCTACATCGTGGAAACAGGGTCCGCCGATGGCATTATCCTGTCGCGCACCCAACCCGATGATCCACGCGTACGCTATCTCCTGGAACACGCCATGCCCTTTGCCACCCATGGCCGCACGGACATGGATGTTATCCATCCCTATCATGACTTCGACAATGAAGCCTTCGCCTTTGAGGCCGTGAGGATTATTGCCGAAAAGGGACATCGGAAGGTTGCTTTGGTTGGGCCGCCCCAGGGCCTGATGTTTCAGAAACATACGCGAACCGGTTTTGAAAAAGGCCTGCGCGAGTTTGGCTTGCAGGAGCATTGGCTGAGCGACATCGATATTGATTCACCGACTGCTGAGATAATGGCAAGAGGCTCTGACCTCGCACGGATGGAAGACCGGCCCGGTGGAATAATTTGCAGCGCGGCCATCCCGGCGATTGCAATGAGTGCGGGACTGATCAGGGCAGGAATTAAAATTGGCCAGGACGTCGACGTCGTGACCAAGCAGTCCACCCAACTGATGGAACTGCTGCGGCCGGAAATTATTTTTATCCATGAGGATTTTCGCGCC
>CAZHCO010000292.1:0-6714 GCA_964530965.1 uncultured Aestuariivirga sp.
GAACATGATGATCGTCTCACCACACCCGCAGGCGCCACATCCACCCCATCTATGATCACCGTCATGACCGAGACCCCTTCCGGGATGGACAGGAATACAGATGCCATATAGGAATATAAGAGTCAAGCACTAAATTCCTACTATTCTGAATTTTATCAGCGCAGCATATCGGGGGCGCTCAGTTTGAAAATATCGAGCAGGATGGCGGCTGCTGTGCCGGTCAGCACGCCGGCTAACCCCATGAGGAAATGGTTCTTGGCGCGGGTGTAGATCTCGATCTGGATTGACTCGGGCTTGAGCAGCACGGCGAAGGTCCAGACCTGGAAGGCGATGCCGGTGAGCAGGGGGACGACGGCAAACAGGTCCACCACTTGCCAGGGCACGGGATTGGCGCCCCAGCTTGTGATGAAGCTCAGCGAAAAACCGAGGACGATGCCGACGGCGGTCATGGAGCCGTTGCGGAAGGTGGCGTCGATGCTGGGCGGCGGCTTGCTCATGGGCCGCCTATTTGAGTTCCGCCATGGAGGTAATCATGTGGGTGGCCAGTCCATAGTCGATGGCTTCGGTGCCGGAGAGCCAGAAATCGCGGTCCGTATCCTTTTCGATTTTCTTGATGGGCTGGCCGGTGGCATCGGCGAAAAGCTTGTTCAGGCGATCCTTCATCAGCACCATTTCCCTGGCCTGAATGCCGATGTCGGTGACCTTTCCGCCGACGCCGCCGCTGGGCGCATGGAGCAGGAAGCGCGTGTTGGGCAGGATGTAGCGGTCTTTCTTGTCGGCGGCGATATAGATGAGAGCACCGGCGCTGGCTACCCAGCCGGAGCCCAGCACGCGCACGCGCGGCTTGATGAACTTGATCATGTCATGGACCATGTCGCCGGATTCCACATGGCCGCCGGGCGAGGAGATGATCACGGTGATGGGGTCGTTGCCGGCCTGGGCGAGAGCGAAGAGATTGACGCAGACGCGTTCGGCCAGCGTGTGGGTGATCTCGCCGGTGATCATGACGATGCGGGAGTCGAAATAATGCTTGTCGACCTGCCGGGAGGTTTTGACGCCGCCGGTGTCGGGGGCTTCGTCGTCTTCGGCGAAACGGGAGGGTGCGGTGGCGGGGAAATTCGGGAATGTCATGATGGGTCTCGCTGGTTGGATTCGGGGTGATGATACGACAGGGGTGGGGCGGATGCGAAGGTAAAAGTGCTGTGAAATTTGGTACTGAGGCGGGCGTTGTTATCTTTGGAGTTATTTGCGCATACGTTTGATGTCATTGGCAGACAGATTGGACCCCGCGTAGTATTTTCCATCCTTCGCAAATACCCAATGTCCGTGGCGAGGATGTTCTCCGTCTTCAACCAAGTCAAAATCGGATTCGGAAGCTGCGTGGACCGATAGCTTGGAAGTAATGCGTGCACGCTCGCGGCGCGCGGCGAGGCGTTTGTCGTCCTTCTCGCTTTCGGCGCAGGTCATGGAAAGTTTGGGCGTCTTTCTCTTGGAATGTGTCATGGCTTCTCACTCACCAACATGTACGGTTACGTGACCCGTCCGCTTGCGCGGGGCAGGGCGAACGGTAACTTCCACATCCTGACCCAGAATGGTGAGAAATTCCATCAAACGGCCGACGGACACCGACACAGGTTTCAAAGCCATGAGTCCTGACACCTGCGGCTGGGTAGTGCCCAGGAGTTTTGCGGCGGCGGCCTGCGTGAGGTTGCGGGCCTTGAGCAGACGATGGACCTGCAGGGTGAGTTTTGCCTTAAGCAATTCCTGCTCGGCATCGGCGAGGCCCAGATCAGCGAAGACGCTGCCTTTGCTTTTTTCAACATGCTTGCTCATGATTTAGTTTATATATTTTTTTATATAAACTGCAAGTGGAGATATTTCCTGACTTGCTATCCTTTACGGCATGTTTTGGGTGCGGGCACGGAAAAGTCTTGCATCTTATAACGTTATGCGTTATAAGATGCCATGATCCGGAGCTTTGCAGGGCGTGATACGGAACTGGTTTGGCAGAGCATCCGCTCGCGGCGACTGCCGGACGATGTGCAACGTATTGGTTTGCGGAAGCTTGAAATGCTCGATGCGGCAGTTACCGTTGAGGATTTGCGCGAGCCGCCGAGCAACAGGCTTGAGGCGCTGAAAGGTGATCGCAAGGGCTATTGGTCGATCCGGATAAACGCTCAATGGCGGATAATTTTTAGATGGGAAGATGGCTATGTTGAAAACGTTGAAATCATCGACTACCACTAGGAAGCAGGATTTGCTGCCAATCCCAACGGTCGGCGAAATTCTGCTTGAAGAGTTTTTGAAGCCGCTGGAGCTGTCACAAAATGCGCTGGCCCGCGCCATTGGCGTTCCGCCGCGCCGCATCAACGAGATCGTATTGGGCAAGCGGGCGGTGACTGCCGATACGGATTTGCGCCTGACACGCTATTTCAAGTTGTCGGAAGGGTTCTTTCTGCGTTTGCAGATAAGCCATGACCTGCGCGTGCAGCGGCGCGCGCTTGGGAACAAGCTGGATTTCATCAAGCCGCGGGCGGCTTGAGCGTGGCGTCCTTGCGGCCTTCGAACTTGAATTCGCCGGCCGCGTTGCGGCTGGGGTAGGGCTGGCCTGGCACGGGGACGCCGAGGTGGGCGCAGAGCGGCTCCCAGCCATCGCCGAGTTCATGGACCAGCAGCCGATCCTTCGGCACGGTTTCCATGACGGCTTTCACATTGGCCTCATAACGGGCGATGGCGTTGGCACGGTCATCGGGCTTGCCGCCGAACACCTGGTCACGGACCAGGGCGAGGCCGAGGGAGGCGGGATCGGTGCTGTTGCGCAGGCCGGGCACGATGGTCTTTTCGAAACTTGCCCACCAGCTTTCGGGGCTGCGATGGGTGAGAATTACGCGGGCATCGGGGTAGGCCTTTATCAATTCCCGCCAGTAATGGGCGGAAGGCCAATCCACGCAAGACGAGTAGCCGTCAAAGAGTTCGCCCCAGCCGGTTGGCGTGCCCTTCACGAAGGCCCGCCAGAGGCGCTTCTGCTCCTCATGGGCCATCACCTCATACATGTGGTGGCAGGGGCCGAAGCCCAGCATGTCGAGCGCCTCGCGCATGGAGTCGGTGCCCGTGCGGCCGAAGCCGGTTCCGATTACTTTGAGTGTCATGGGCGGAACACTATCGGGGCGCGGCGGGGATGTCACGGGCGGATGACGAGGCGCTGGGGCAGCCCATGTTCCTTCCGCGAATAACAGAAATGGACGGGCGGGGCGGGCTCTTCGTGGAGGTGGCCGGCAGAGTCGAGGGCTTCAAGCATCAGATCATTTGCGTCCTGCTGAGAATGATCTCAGAGGTGCTAAATATTTGTGACAGGGTGATGAAGGGGGAAAGCCGCCAACGAGTCTGAACTTGTAGAAAAAAGTCGCAGTTGAGGATAAATCTTGTATAATTGCGGCACAGTGTGTTGATGGAGAAAGCAATGTCGATTGCAGATGAGTATTCAGAATTCAAGCGGCTTCTTGGAATTGAAAGAACATTATTTAAGCGCAGGCAGAATGAAATGTTCCGTTGTCAGCGAGAAAACTTCGGCACGGCGGAGGATTGTGAATACGATATTTTGTCCGAGGAATGGGAAAAGGCCAACGGCGAGCTTAAACAGTTTGTTTCGCAGCTAAACTAAGCGCACTGAGTTTTATTCGGATTTCAGCCAATCGTTGAATAAGGCATTATATGTAATAGCCTAATGAGCTGTTTGGAAGTTCAAATAGTCATTCCAAGCTCGGCGCACATTTTTTCAGTATCGCACGGTCGTCGTTGTTTTTCTCACTCTTGTATCGTGCGTATTCATCAGGACCGCATGTTTGAGTGATTTTGAAACGGAGTTCGTCCTCGTATCTGGCGTTCTTTGGTCCCATCCCAAGTGTTTCCAATTGACGAACGCTGACACTTCTCAATTCGGATGAAGGGACTGATCGCATTTGTTCAACCATGTCCGACGAAACTCCGTAGCCCCGAAAAAATAGAGCTAGCAGTTCGTAGAATTTTCCTTCCTCTTTCAAAAACGACTCATAGCTACTCAACTTGCCTACGTTGGCTGGGAAAATCCTATGGATTCGAACATCCGTGTCATCAAAGTAAAATCGATATGTCGCTCCGGCTAAAACCATGGCGCAAGCGCTATAACATTTATGCACGTTCACCGCGACGCGTTGCTGATATAGGAAATCACCAAGCTTCAAAGCTGTGGCAATGTCTCCACCAAGAGAATCAAGTGAAAAGCCGATGCCTTCATAGTTAAATGCGAATTCTTGCGATTTTGGCCCACCTTTTCCTCTATTGCCGACTATCGAGAAATATTCGAAATCGGATTCTCTGATATTTCCGCTCAACGTAATCATGAAATTCGGGCAGTTGGGTACCGTCGCCTCAAGGTACGCGAAGCCGCCATGAATTGTTTTGACGGCATCCTCAGTTTCAATGCAGTTTAGGCAGATATTTGCTGAGGCGTTTGGATTGGCTGACCACGGAAAACTACTGCATGAAACAACTACATCTGCGTTCGCTTCGCGTGTGAGACTCGGAACACTCAGTAATAGTAGTGATAGTGATGCAAGTATCCGACCGAAAATGGTAAGGTGGCACGATCTACTGCTTTTTCTATTCATAGAAACACCTCGTCATAGTCGCTAGCTCACCTCAAAGTCCTACCCGATGATCCTGTCGTATTCGTCGTGTGTGCCTATCCAGACCCATGAAAAACCGTCTTTTCCCTCAATTGCCAATGCCCTGAAATGCAAGCCTATCCGGGCAGACCATAAATCATCACGGATACATTTGAAGCGCAGGGATGGGTGCTTGGGATCCTTCTTGAGCAAGGCAAAGTTTTTGTCGGCGAGGGCCTGAATTTCCGGCTTCAGTTTTTGATAGAGCTTCCAAAAAGTGGCGGTTGCCTGATGCTTCACAGAGGGCGGACTTTACCTGCCGCAATTTCCGCTTTCGCCTCTGCGGCAAATTTATCGAGCTTGCCTGCTTTTGCGTCTGCTTCAATCTGCTTGTCCCACAGATCGGCATGGAACTCCGCAAACCAGTCGGCCAGGGCGACGATGTCGTCATGGGGCAGGGCGGCGATGGCTTTTTCGATTTGTTCGAGGTTGGTCATTGCAGGATTATAGCAAAGTTTGAGGGAAAATCTATTGGGTCAGTTGCGGCTTTATCTGACTGCCGGCAGCCCCCTCTCCCGGCGCTTCGCGCCACCCTCTCCCACGAGGGGCGAGGGCAGAAAAAAGAAAATTAGCGGGTTTTGCCCCTAAACGTCCGGCTTCCCGCCTTGCCGCCCTTTGAACTGGCCCGTGGCCTTGGCGCGGGGGAGGGCCAGGAGGCGGTGGCGTCTTCGATTTTGGATTGCCTGGCCAAGGGATCGTCCATCACGGCGAGTTCGACGGCCTTCAGGCGCTTGACTTCGTCGCGCAGCCTGGCGGCTTCTTCGAATTCCAGGTTGGCGGCGGCTTCGCGCATGCGCTTTTCCATGTCGGCCAGGACCTTCTGCAGGTTGTGGCCGATGAGGGGGCCGGTGTCGCCGGCATCCACCGTTACATGGTCGCGCTCATACATGCTGTGCATGATGTCCGAGATGTTGCGCTTGATGCTTTGCGGCGTGATGCCGTTTTCGGTGTTGTAGGCCACCTGCTTTTCGCGCCTCCGGTCGGTTTCCTTGATGGCGCGCTCCATGCTGCCGGTGATTCGGTCCGCATAGAGGATGACCCGGCCATCAACATTTCTTGCAGCACGGCCGATGGTTTGCACCAGCGAGGTTTCTGAGCGCAGGAAGCCTTCCTTGTCGGCATCGAGAATGGCGACGAGGGCGCATTCCGGAATATCCAGGCCTTCGCGCAGCAGGTTGATGCCGATCAGCACATCAAAGGCGCCGAGGCGGAGATCGCGGATGATTTCGATGCGCTCCAGAGTATCAATATCGCTGTGCATGTAGCGCACGCGCACGCCCTGCTCGTGCATGTATTCGGTGAGGTCCTCGGCCATGCGCTTGGTGAGCACGGTGACGAGGGTGCGGTAGCCTTTGAGCGCCACTTCCTTCACCTCGGCGATGAGATCATCGACCTGGGTTTTCACCGGGCGGATGATGACCGGGGGATCAATAAGGCCGGTGGGGCGGATCACCTGCTCGGCGAAGATGCCGCCGGTCTGGTTCATTTCCCAGGAGCCCGGCGTCGCCGAGACGCAGATGGTTTGCGGGCGCATGGCGTCCCACTCTTCAAAACGCAGCGGGCGGTTGTCGATGCAGGAGGGCAGGCGGAAGCCATATTCGGCGAGCGTCGCCTTGCGGTTGAAGTCGCCGCGGAACATGCCGCCGATCTGCGGGATGGCGACGTGGCTTTCATCGACGAAGACCAGGGCATTGTCCGGCAGGTATTCAAACAGCGTCGGCGGCGGCTCGCCGGGTTTTCTGCCCGTGAGATAGCGCGAATAATTTTCGATTCCGGCGCAGGAGCCGGTGGCCATCATCATTTCGATATCGAAGTTGCAGCGCTGCTCCAGCCGCTGGGCTTCGAGCAGGCGGCCGGCGGAATTGAATTCGGCGAGGCGGATTTCGAGGTCGCGCTTGATGCGGTGCACGGCCTGCTCCAGCGTGGGCTTGGGCGTCACGTAATGGGAGTTGGAATAGATTTTCACTTGCTCCAGTTCGGCGGCCTTCTGGCCGGTGAGCGGATCGAATTC
>CAZHCO010000293.1:0-15232 GCA_964530965.1 uncultured Aestuariivirga sp.
CGCCGCATGGTGAGCGCCGCCATGCGTTCGATCCAGCGGCTCGCCTTGTCCTTGAGGCCGAAAAGCTCGTCGAGGCTGTCGATCTGTTCGAAGATGCGGCCGAGTACCACGCGATCCGTCAGGCTCCAAGCGACGTCGGGATGAAAAGGCCGGCCGAAGCGGATGTCCATGTCGGTGTTGCGCAAAAGCAGATTGCCCTCGACCTGAAATTCCTCCTTGGCTTTCTCGCCAACTTTGAGAAAGAATTCCGCCGCCTTGCGCAGAATATTGTCGCCGGTGTGGATGGGGTGGAAGGTGATGTTGGAAGGCACAATGAGCGAGGGCTTGCGCGCCGCCGCGATCAATGCTGTCTGATCGGCAAGTCCGAGGGCTGCCACCCAACGGTCAAGCCGTTGCAGGTCTCCTGCCTCGTGCACGGAGAGGATGCGCTTTTTGAAGATTTCAAGAACCACGGCCAGGGCCGCTGCGCCGTTGCGGTGGGTGTATTGGGTGCGCAGCCCGGCTAACAATGGCGAAGCCGGAGCTGAGGCGATCCGCCGGTCTTTGTTCATTCCACCTTCCGGAAAAATGATTACCTTGCGGCCGCGCAGGATTTCGGCGGCGAGGAAGGCCAGCAGTCCCGGATGATTGTTGGGCACGGCGCCGACACCCCAGAGCAATTTGGCGAAGCGGTCGCTGCCTTCGAACAGCTCATGGGTGGCAACACAGCGGCAATAGGCACCCGTGGCTTGGTAAATGAAGTATTGCGGAATGATGGTTTCGAAACGGGCGAAATGGTTGAATTGGAAAATCTGGCCACTTTCGATCAGGCCGTCCCCGGCATGGACCGCGATGTTCATGCCCACGCGGCGGCGCAACAGCGTGAAACCTCTTACACACCATTGATAAAACGGCTCGTTAATCTTCATTTCGGGGCTGCCGCTCATCGCGCCGACCTCCTGGCCGATAACCTAGGACAATTGTGCTAAAAGTTCATTTAAATTTCTGTTAGGTTTTTGGCAGGAAATGGCGGATTCAGGGCATAATCGCCTCTTATTGAACCACGCGCCGAAGGACCTCTTCACCAAGTGTCCAAATCAAGAACTAAAGCGCTCAGAAGGCTTCTTCGCTGAGGGCCATCAGCGATGCGGAGCCTGAGGAGATGGTGGCCAGAAGGCTGCCGGTTTCGGGGATTATCTTGGCCATGTAGAATCTGGCGCTTGCGAGTTTGGCGGCGTTGAAGCTGTCCGTGCTGTTGGCCAAAGCGGTTTCCGCCATGCGGCACCACATGTAGCCGATGGCGACGAGGCCAAACATGCGGAGATACTCCGTTGCCGCACCACCTGCATCGTCGGCATTTGCTGTCCCCGCTTTGCCCAGCCAGAGTGTGGCCTGTTGCAACCGGCCATAGGCCTTGGCGAGGGGGGCCACGAATTCCATCATGCCCGGAACCGCTACCATCTGTTCGAGATGGGCAGCGACGGGATGGAAGAAGCGCCGTGCCAGCCGGCCCGTGCCCATGGGCAGCTTGCGCCCGACAAGATCGAGGGCCTGAATGCCGTTAGTGCCTTCATAGATCTGGGTAATGCGGGAATCGCGGATGAGCTGTTCCATGCCCCATTCGCGGATGTAGCCGTGGCCGCCGTAAACCTGAACGCCATCATTGGCAGCGCTGAAGCCATGGTCGGTGAGCATGGACTTTACGATTGGAGTCATGAGGGCCACGAGATCGTCAGCGGCCTCGCGTCTTTCGGCGTCCGGATGGCTTGTGGCAATGTCAAGCTCGTGGCCAATCCACAGGGCCAGAGCGCGGCAGCCTTCGGTCATGGCTTTCATCTTCATCAGCAGCCGCCGGATATCCGGATGAACAATGATTGGGTCAGCGGGTTGATCGGGGAATTTTGCTCCAGTTGCGGCGCGCATCTGCAACCGGCTTTTGGCGTAAGTCACAGCGCCTTGATAGGCTGCTTCCGCTACACCCAATCCCTGAATTCCAACCATGAGGCGTGCGGTGTTCATCATGGTAAACATGGCGGCGAGACCCTTATGAGGAGTGCCCACGAGCCAGGCCTGGGCGCCATCAAAATTCATGACGCATGTGGGCGAGGCCTTGATACCCATTTTCTTTTCAAGCGCCCCGCAGGCCAGCGCATTTCTTGTCCCAGCTGTGCCATCAGGTCTTGGCAGAAATTTGGGGCAGACAAAAAGCGAAATGCCACGCACTCCGGACGGCGCGTCCGGCAGCCGAGCCAGCACAAGATGCACAATGTTCTCGGTCAGGTCATGCTCGCCAGCTGAAATAAAAATCTTCGTTCCGTGAATGCGGAAAGAACCATCGGCGGCAGGTTCAGCACGGGTTTTAATGAGGCCAAGATCGGTGCCGCATTGGGGCTCCGTCAGGCACATGGTGCCGGACCAGGAACCGTCAACCATTTTAGGCAAGTAGGTGCGCTTCAGTTCATCGGTGGCATGGGCGCGCAGCGCGTTATAAGCGCCGTGGGTGAGGCCTGGAAAGAGACCAAAGGAAAGATTGGCCGAGCAGATCATTTCCTCAACCGCAAAGTTCACCGGCGAGGTGAGTCCCTGCCCGCCATATTCGGGATCGCAGGCCAAGCCAGTCCAGCCGCCTTCGGCATATTTCGCATAGGCTTCCTTGAAGCCTGCCGGCGTGCGCACTGACCCCGCTTCGAAGTGGCAGCCCTCTTCGTCACCGCTGTGGTTGATGGGTTGCAATATGTTTTCGCAGAAGCGGCCCGCTTCCTCCAAGATGGCAGTCACGACATCGGGCGCGGCTTCCGCATAGGATGCCATGGCGTTGCCAGAGTCCTGTACTTTCAGAACGTCGAAGAGGATGAATTGCATGTCGCGCAGGGGCGCTTTATAATCAGGCATCGTCTACCTCAATTCCGCAAGGGCTTGCCGTCTTCCAGCATGGCTTCCATTCTCGCCAGTGTTGGTGCGGTCCGAATGAGCGACATGAAGGCCTTTTTCTCCAGCGCACAAATCTGGTCTTCGCCGATGGTATCCATGATGTCGGTAGCGCCGCCGGAAAGAACATTGGCGAGATGGCCCGCGACGGTGACATCGTGCGGCAGTGCCACACCCTGCAGAGCGAAGCCATCGACTGCGAGCTTCAATGCGGCGCGCGCGGTTGGCCCCGGCAAGCGAAGCTCCACTGGCTCGGGCGGCTTGTAACCTTCCGCAACCAATTTGAGCGCAAATGTTTTCGCATCAGCCAACAGCCGGTCGCGGTTCATCGTAATGCCATCGGACTTGCGCAGGAATTTCATCTCCTTGGCTTCGGCGGCTGATTTGGAAACCTTGGCCATTGATATCTGTTCGAAGGCCGCCATCACGCCGGGCATGGGACCTTTGGGATCGCGCGGGCCGGGCAAATTACGGATCAGCAATTCCTTGCAGCCACCCCAGGCAGGCACGATGCCGACGCCGGTTTCGACAAGGCCCATATAGGTTTCGGCATGGGCCTGTACCGCGGCGCAATGCAGCAGAACTTCGCAGCCACCGCCAAGGGCCATGCCACTTGGCGCGCCGACGACGGGAAAAGGTGCGGCCTTCAGCGCCCGCATGACCGTCTGGCCCTGGGTTATCAGCTCGTCGAGGGTGGGCCACACGCCGACGTTGGCGGCAAACAGTGCCAGCCCGATATTGGCGCCGACGGAGAAATTCTCACCCTCATTATATATGACGAGGGCGCGCATGCCTTGGCCGGTGATTTGAATGGCCTGCATGAGCATCGCCAGGCTATCGGGATCAAGGGTGTTCATCTTGCTGTGGAATTCGAGGCAGGCAACGCCATCGCCCGCATCCCAAACACTGGCAGACCCATTTTTTGCCAGGGGTTTGCCCAAGCGCTTGATATCAGAAAGCTGTATTGCACCTGATTGCCGAGCAATGGGTTTATGCGAGCCATCTGCACCAAGCTGCAAAACGCCTTCGCTGGCGATTTTGTAGAAGCCGCCTTTCGCCGCAGCGGCTGCAAGAAGCGGCGGAACCGCAATGCCTTCTGTTGCCAGCCGCTCGGCGAACCAGGCGGCGCCGAGCTGGTCAATCATCTCGAAGGGGCCGCGCTTCCAGTTGAAGCCCGCCTTCATGGCGAGGTCGACAGAAACAATGTCATCGGCGATTTCAGGCACCAAGCCTGCGGCGTAGGCCAGCATTTTTGAAAGCGTGCCCCACGCAAACCGGCCACCGCGATCCTTGTGGGTGACAAGAGCTCGCAGACCCGCCTTTGCTGCATCGACCGACTCCAGCTTGGCCGGCACTGAGGCCGCATATTCGCCGGTCTTGAGATTGATCGATTCCTTCACCCTTTTTCCGCCAGCCGTATTAAGGCGGTAGAACCCGCCCTTGCCCTTGCGGCCGGTGTAACCATCGGCGATCATTTTTGTGAGCAGCGGAAAGTCGGAAGGTAACGCCCGATAGGCATCGTACTTTGGAAGTACCATCCGGAATGACGCGTCGACATGGGGCTGCAGATCGAGACCCACCAAATCCATGAGACCGAAGACGCCAGGCTTGGGTGCACCAATCGGGCGGCTCATCACCGCATCGGCCTCTTCCACAGTGAGGCCAAGTTCGCGTGCGGCAGATACAGCAGCCTGTATCCAGAAGACGCCGATGCGGTTCGCTATAAATCCAGGTGTGTCCTTGGCCTTCACCACCGCCTTGCCAAGCCTCTCGTCGGCGAAGGCCGTGATGGTGCTTATTACTTCGGGCCTCGTTGCGCTGCCGCCTACGACTTCCAACAATCGCATATGACGGGGTGGATTGAAGAAATGGGTGATGCAGAAATCCCGCGCGGTGCTTTCAGGCATTCCTGCCATCAGCATCTTGAGAGGAATTGTCGAGGTGTTTGATGACAGGATCGAGCCCGGCTTTCGGGCAGTTTCGATCTTGCGATAGAGCCCCTGCTTTATGTCCGGCCTTTCCGCCACGGCCTCAATGATCCAATCCACATCGGAGAGCTGCTTGAGACCATCTTCTATGTTTCCCGGCGTGATCAATTTGGCGGCTGACTTCGACATCAAGGGTGCAGGATCAGTCTTGGCCAACCGTTCCAGCGCTGCCTTGGCTATGCTGCTGCGGTCAGTCGAATTTGGCGGCACGATATCAAGCAGCAGGACCGGCACTCCAGCATTGGCGATGTGGGCGGCAATTCCGCTGCCCATGACCCCAGCACCGATCACGCAAGCCTTGGCGATGCTCACGATACGGCCTCGAGAATGGTGGCAATTCCCTGGCCACCGCCGATGCATTGGGTTGCCAGCGCATAGCGCTTGCCTTCGCGCTTCAGCAGGGATGCCGCCTTGCCGGTAATGCGCGCGCCCGTTGCACCGAGAGGATGGCCCAGAGCCAAGGCGCCGCCATCGAGATTCACCTTGCTCATGTCGATCTTGAGGTCACGGATACAGGCAATGGCCTGAGACGCAAACGCCTCATTCAGTTCGATGATGTCGATATCATTGATGGACAGCCCTGCTCGCTGCAGCGCTTTCCGTGTTGCTACCACAGGGCCGATACCCATCAGCTCCGGGCTGCAACCCGCAACCGCAACACTTTTGATCCGTGCCAGGATTGGAAGCTTGTGGGTTTTCGCGTAGGCCTCAGAAACGACAAGGCAGGCGGCTGCACCATCGGTGAGTGGCGATGAGGTTCCCGCCGTCACAACGCCTGCCTGGTCGAAGGCCGGTTTCAGGCTGGCCAGGGCCTGCATTGAGGTATCGGGGCGGATGCAGCCGTCTTCGGCTCCTGCCGACATGGCAATGATTTCGTCTTTCAGCTTGCCCTGTTGCTGCGCCTTGGCCGCCTTGACGTGACTGGCAACGGCAAATTCTTCCTGCTCCTTACGCGAAATTGCATATTTCTTCGCAACACTCTCGGCGGTTATTCCCATCGACACATAGGCGGCGGGCATGTTTTCCGCCAAGGCAGGATTAGGCATCGGATTGAAGCCCATCATGGGAATCCGGCTCATGCTTTCAATTCCGGCGCAGATAAAAACCTCGCCGGCGCCGAGGGCAATGGCGCCCGCCGCTGAATGAATTCCCTGCATGGAAGAGCCGCAGAAGCGGTTGATGGTGGCGGCGCTCACGGACTGTGGCAGGCCGGCAATGAAGGAAATAAGACGCGCCACGTTTAGCCCCTGCTCTCCTTCCGGAAAGGCGCAACCCAGCAACAGGTCTTCCACGTCTTTCGGATCAATCCCGGTCTTCCCGACAAGGCCCTTGACCACGGCTGCCGCAAGATCATCGGGCCGCGTCCGCGCCAGCGCGCCCTTGCTTGCAAAATGAAATGGCGAGCGGACATAGCCCGCAATTACGGCATCACTCATAAGGACTTCTCCTTTGAGGCAAAACGTTGCCCTGATTCTCCCGAAGCGATAAGCACTCTTGTGTTTATTACCCTGAGTCTCTGGCAGAAGCCTAATCCAGCCAGTGTGGGCTTGTCACGCAGACACTGACATGGGTTTGTTGGCGGCTGGTTCGGAGTGGCCTGTTCAGATGAGATTCATTCCTTGCTTAACTTGCCCCAAATCCGCGCCATCTCCGCCCCAATGTCCACCGGCATGGGCGGCTGAATGGTAAGCCGCTTCAGCACGCTTTTCGGTGGATAGAGTCCGGGATTCGTCAGAAGCTCCGGCTCAATAAAAGGTGTCGATGTCAAAACCGGATTGGCAAACTGCAGGAAGTTGGTATTGGCGGCGGCCACCTCCGATTTCATGAGGTAGTTGAGTAATTGGTAGGCCCCCTCCTTGTTCTGTGCCTTGCTTGGCATGACAAGCAGGTCGAACCACAGCTGGCTGCCTTCCTTCGGAACATTGTAGACAATGGTGCCAGTCTTCTTTTCAATCGCCATGTCACGGGCAAAGAAAATGTCGCCGGAATAGCCCCAGGCGACGCAATATTTCCCCTCGGCCAGGCTGTTGATGTAGCTGTCGGTTGAAACGACCTTGATGTATTGCGAAACCTTTGCAAGGGCCGCATCCAGCGTTTCCAGGTCAGTCGTGCCAATGTTCCTCATATCGCCGCCGAGGTAGGCGACGAGGGCGGGGACAACATCATTCGGTTCATCAATCAACGCGATACCGCATTTCGAGATCTCGGCGGCAATTGCTGGATCAAGTATAATCGCCAGACTGTTAATTGGCGCATCAGGCTTGATCGCTCTTACTTTTTCCGTGTTCACGCCAAGACCGACCGTGCCCCACATGTAGGGAACCGAGTGCTTGTTGCCGGGATCGAGAAGGTTGCTGAATGTCAAGGCCGCCGGATCAAGGTTTTTCGCATTTGGAAGTTTTGTGTGATCAAGGGCTTCGACGGCGTTTTGCCCTTCGAGAACCTGGCGCATCTCCGCTCCCGATTGCACCATCAGGTCGTATCTGTTGGAGCCATTCAGCAACAGTTCCTTGGTTTCCTCCGAACTTTGAAACACGTCATGAAGAACGCGGATGTCTGTTTCTTTCTCGAAATTGCTCAGGACATCCGGATTCATGTAGTCCGGCCAATTGAGCATGTGAACAACGCCATTCGGTTTCTTGTCAACGAAATTCAGGGCGCGCGTAACGTTCTGATAGTCGTTGCGGCTGAGAAGCCCTGAAATGTTCAAGCCGTTGTCTTCCTGAAACGCCTCTATCGCAGAGTACGTTGCAGGGCCAAAAACCCCGTCAACGGGGCCCGGCGCATATTTAAGCTTCTGAAGCGCGTCCTGGGCAATGCGGACTTCGGCCCGGTCAACCACCAGATCCTGGCCGGCGGCACTGCCGCTGCCCCAACCTTCCTTGGTCCATGCGGCAGTGAACAGGGAACGCATGATCGTCTCGGCTGTCATGCCGCTGGGCGACGTATTGACATCCTTCAGGTGGGCAACAAGCGCCGCAACGGTCGGCCCATCCATGGCGCGGCTTATGCTATCTTCCTTAAGGTAACCGAGCCGGCGCAAAAGGCGTTGAACGGTGGATATTTCCTGTGGAGTCATCTTGCCAAGGCCGCCGAGTTCAACCTCAGAAGCAACGTCTTCCTCCGAAGGAGCCGAAAGCATCCCCTGGGCCCCAGCAGGCGTGGCGCCCGCTACCGAGAACACCAATGCAAAGAAAATAAGTGATAGAGACAGAAGTGATAAGGAAATGAAAAATCTTTTCTTCACAATGTCCAACTCCCCTTTTACAAACTATTTTCCTACGGTTGTTGCCGGGCCACACGAAATCCAATTGAGTTCTTGCTCTTGCCCTGCTTCTCCCAGCCCCGCACGGCTGTGCGCAAGGCCTTAGCATCACTCGCCCATGAACCGCCGCGCATGACGCGGGATTTGCAATCCTCGCCCGGCTTCACTGGTTTGGCGGAATATTGCGGCTGCCAGCAATCCGCCGTCCACTCCCATACATTGCCGTGCATGTCGAAAAGCCCAAGAGCATTGGGCTTAAGCGAGCCCACGGGCGCAGTTGTGACAAATCCATCGCTACAGTTAATGCCCGCCCAGTCGGCGTCAGCGGTCTTGGTGGAAAGATCAGAGGAATTTCCATACTCGCACAGAAGTTCTGCGTCGTCGCCAAATGAATAGGCTTGGCCTGCCGCTGCCGATGCGCCGCCGCGCGCTGCAAATTCCCATTCCGCCTCTGTTGGCAGGCGATAGGTGAAACCCGTTTTGCGTGATAGCCACGGCAGATATTGCTGGGTAATATCATTGAATGAAACATTGATGACGGGGCGGCGTTCGCGTCCCCAATTTTCATCGCCGGGCTGGCTGGTGCAATCACCTTCGCTCACGCATTGGGCCCACTCATCAAAAGTGATTTCATTGCGTCCGATCGCAAATGGCGCAGCGATTGCAACTTCCTGGCCCGTAGCCACACTCGCCTGTTGGCCCAAGCCTTCGCTTCCATCCCCCGTCGCGAACCGACCAGGAGAGATCATGACCATCTCAGGACAAGTGTCGCAATCGCGAAAGGTCTGCCCTTCCGTCTTCTGTGGCACTGCTGGTTCTGACGGTACAGGTGCGACCGGAACATTTTCCAGAGGTGTGAGATCGGGAATGGGTGCTGCCGCCACGATCTCCTCTGCCGTCTTAGATTCTGGTTCCGGCTCAACGACCGGAGTTGTTACTTGCTCTTCGGCCTGCGGCGTAGATTCAGCAGAGGCAACTTTCTCCTGAGTTTCGACGGATGGTGTTTCCGCAGGTTCAACTGCGGCAGGCAATTTTTCAACCGGAGCAACCTCCTGGCTGGCAATCTCTTCGGACGCCGCAGCTGGTTTTACCGTTTCGGCCGCGTCCCGGTCGATCTTTGCTTCGTTGCCATCTCCAAGATTCCAAATACTCGACACAGACTGCTTGATAAAACCGTTGGCCATGTAGTCGCGGACGAGCACAAATGCGACAGCCGCAATCATCACCTGCGCCGCAATGAACATGAAGAAGTTGCCCCAGAATTTGCGCCGCCGCGATTTCTCGAACCGCGATTTTGGCGCGCTGCCAAGCCGCGGCAAATTCAACGCGCGCCGCAATCTCACTGATCGCTGCAAACGAGGCGCCATGGGCAAACCGGAGTAGGAACGCGGGGCAGGCGTGTCATCAACCATCCACTTGAAAAACCTAAGTTATTTCAATCACGCCCCGTGAAAAATAAAGGCGTCAATTGAGTCTTAATTGTGGTTGGTTTATGTTTGTTGTGACTAAGCTTTTGACCTGACGTGTTTTTTTAAACCGGGCGAGAAGAGAAATTTGATCTGGGAAGGACAAGGAAGACGCCCTGCACTGGATACGCCTCATCACCAATTCCGGAGCTAATGTTACTTGCCAGTGATGTGCCGCCCAGACATGATCTTGAAACTCATCTGCCAGAGTCGCCGTAACTAGAAGAATACATGCGCGCAAAATGGGAGGAAGACATGAAGGGCCTTATGCAGGACTGGCCATTGCTGGTTCATCGTGTGCTCGATCATGCGGCGCGCTGGCATGGCGAGCAGGAAATCGTATCGCGATCCATCGAAGGCCCGATCCACCACCACACCTACCACGACCTTGACCGCCGTTCGCGGGCCCTTGCAAGCGCCGCAAAGAAACACCTTAAGGCAAAGAAGGGCTCGGTCATCGCGACCATGGCGTGGAACGGCTATCGCCATATGGAAATCTGGTATGGCCTCATGGGGCTTGGTGCCGTGGTTCACACGCTGAACCCGCGCCTTTTTGCCGAGCAGCTCATCTACATCATCAACCACGCGGAGGATCAGTGGATATTCATCGACCTCACCTTCGTGCCGATCTTCGAAAAGCTGCAGGACAAGCTGCCGATGGTGGACGGTTTCGTGGTCATGACGGATCGCGCCCATATGCCGTCTGAAACGAAACTCAAGAATGCAATTTGCTACGAAGAGTTTGTGGCCCTAGGCGATGAAGGTTTCGAATGGCCGAAGCTTGACGAGAACACCGCCTGCGGCCTGTGCTACACCAGCGGCACGACGGGCAATCCCAAGGGGGTGGTCTATTCCCATCGCTCCAATGTGCTCCATGCCATGACGATCACCGGCGCGGACGCGTTTGGAATTCATGCCCGCGACACTGTCATGCCTGTGGTGCCGATGTTCCACGCCAATGCCTGGTCGCTCGCCTTCTCCTGCCCGATGGCGGGGGCCAAGATGGTGATGCCCGGCGCCAAGCTCGATGGCGCGTCAGTCTACGAACTTCTCGACACGGAACGGGTTACGATGACGGCGGCGGTGCCCACGGTCTGGCTCATGCTCCTGCAATATCTCGAACAGAACCCGGCACTGAGACTTCCCCATCTTGACCGCGTGCTGATCGGCGGAGCCTCCTGTCCCGAAGCCATGATGCGCGCCTTTGTAGAAAAATATGACACCAATGTCATCCATGCCTGGGGCATGACCGAGATGAGCCCGATGGGAACGCTGGGAAATTTGAAGGGCGCGATGCTTGATCTCCCGCCCGCAGAGAAATGGAAACAGCGGCTGAAGCAGGGCCGGCCTGGTTTTGGCATCGACATGAAAATCACCGACGACAAGAACGGGGAGCTGGCCCATGACGGCAAAGTCTTCGGCCGCCTGAAGGTCAGAGGACCTGCCATCTCTTCGGCCTATTTCAAGGGCGAAGGTTCATCCGCCTTCGATGCGGACGGCTGGTTCGACACGGGCGATGTTTCAACCATTGACGAATGGGGCTTCATGCAGATCACTGACCGCTCAAAAGACGTGATCAAATCAGGCGGAGAATGGATATCATCCATCGACCTTGAAAACGCCGCCATGGGCTG
This sequence comes from uncultured Aestuariivirga sp., assembly GCA_964530965.1. GTDB lineage: Bacteria > Pseudomonadota > Alphaproteobacteria > Rhizobiales > Aestuariivirgaceae > Aestuariivirga. The sequence goes on from CAZHCO010000293.1 coordinate 11,261, forward strand.
CACTGGCGTGGCGGAAGCCGCAGCCATAGGCTTGCCCCATCCGAAATGGGATGAGCGGCCTTTGCTTGTCGTCGTCAAGAAAGCCGACGCGGAAGTCACAAAGGATGAAGTGCTGGCGCATATGACTGGCAAGGTCGCCAAATGGTGGATGCCTGATGATGTAGCCTTCGTCGATGAAATTCCCCACACGGCCACGGGCAAAATCTCGAAGCTCCAGTTGCGCGAGCGCTTCAAGGATTACCAGCTGCCTACGGCGTAAAATCGAAATCAGATTCGATACTTGCGGCGTTTGTTCCGCAAATTTCGCTTTGGCTTCCGAGGATGCTTGGTATGCTGTGACTTAGCGCGTGATCAGGAAAAGTGGAATCCGGTTTTCCGTTCGATCACGCGACAGCATATGAACGACGATCACGTTTATCACTTTAGGCCGACCCGGCCTGAAGTGATCGTGATCTAGGAGTAATCATGACAGAACAGACCTCGGGCGATCTCAAATCAGGCGCGCTCATCTACCACCGCGACCCCAAACCGGGGAAACTCGAAATCCAACCGACCAAGCCGCTAGGCAACCAGCGCGATCTCGCTCTCGCCTATTCGCCGGGCGTGGCTGCAGTTTCCGAGGCAATCCGCGATAATCCGGCGGATGCAGCACTTTATACGTCGCGGGCCAATCTTGTGGCGGTGATTTCCAACGGCACTGCGGTGCTGGGTCTTGGCAACATCGGTCCGCTTGCCTCCAAGCCTGTCATGGAAGGCAAAGCGGTTCTGTTCAAAAAATTCGCGGGCATCGATGTCTTTGATATTGAAGTGGCGGAAAATGATGTCGCGAAACTGGTTGATATCATTGCCAGTCTCGAGCCTACTTTTGGCGGCATCAATCTCGAAGACATCAAGGCGCCGGAATGTTTTGAAGTTGAGCGCCAGTTGCGTGAACGCATGAAAATTCCGGTGTTCCATGATGACCAGCATGGTACGGCGGTCATCGTTGCAGCTGCCGTGAAGAATGCCATCACCCTGTCGGGCAAAAACATTGCAGACATTAAAATTGTAGCCTCAGGTGCAGGGGCCGCCGCACTTGCCTGTCTCAACCTGTTGGTGAGCCTGGGTGCCACCCGCAAGAATATCTGGGTGAGTGATCTTGAAGGTGTGGTTTACGTTGGCCGTGAAAAACTCATGGACTCGTGGAAGTCGGTTTTTGCGCAGGAAACAAAGGCACGCAAACTGGCCGATGTTATGGCGGGCGCGGACGTGTTTCTCGGTCTTTCCGCAGGCGGTGTGCTGAAAGCTGAATTGCTGAAGCAAATGGCCCGCGATCCGCTGATTCTGGCGCTTGCCAATCCAACGCCTGAGATCATGCCGGAGGAAGCGCTCGCCGCGCGCCCCGATGCGATGATTTGCACGGGCCGTTCTGATTACACCAATCAGGTCAACAATGTCCTGTGCTTTCCCTATATTTTCAGGGGTGCTCTTGATGTGGGGGCAACCACCATCAACGAAGAGATGAAACTTGCAGCGGTTGACGCCATTGCGGGTCTTGCCCGCGAAGCGCCATCGGATGTGGCGGCCCGCAGCCATGGAGGCGAGACGCGCCTGTTCGGCAGTGATTCCCTGATCCCCTCCCCCTTCGATCCACGATTGATATTGCGTGTTGCCCCAGCTGTCGCGCGGGCTGCCATGGCAACCGGGGTTGCGGCGCGGCCCATTGCCGATCTCAAGGCCTATGAAGAAAGCCTGCAACGCTTTGTCTTCCGCTCCGGCTTCATCATGCGCCCCATGTTTGCCTGGGCACGGGAAAACCCCCGCCGTGTTATTTACGCCGATGGCGAGGATGAGCGCGTGTTGCGTGCAGCCCAGGTGGTACTGGAAGACAAGATAGCCATTCCCATTCTCATCGGCAGGCCAAACGTGGTTGAGGCCCGCATCAAACGCTTCGGCCTCACCATTCGGGCTGGACGTGACTTTGAACTGGTCAATCCGGAAGATGATCCCCGCTACAAGGACTATGTCGCAAGCTATGTGGAAGCGGCCGGCCGTCGTGGTGTAACCCCCGATGCCGCCCGCACACTTGTGCGCACCTCAACTACAGTGATAGCCGCATTGGCCGTGCGCCGTGGCGAGGCCGATGCCATGATCTGCGGATTGGAAGGAAGATTTCGTTCGAAGCTGCGTTACATCGAGGAAATCATCGGCCTGTCAGTAGAGGCCTCATCACTTGCCGCGATGAGCCTGATGATCACCACCCGCGGGCCTGTCTTTCTCGCTGATACCCATGTGCAGGTAAATCCCGACGCGGAGACCATAGCCTCAATTGCTGTTGCCTGTGCTACCCATGTGCAGCGCTTCGGCATCGCGCCGAAAATTGCCATGATAAGTCATTCCGACTTCGGTGAACACGACACGCCGTCGTCGCTCAAAATGCGCCAGGCCACGGCGCTTGTCCGCAAGCGCTGCCCCCAACTCGAAATCGACGGAGAAATGCAGGCGGATTCCGCCCTCATTCAGTCAATTCGTGATCGCCATCTGCCGTCATCAACGCTGAAGGGCGAAGCCAACGTTCTGGTGATGCCTGATCTCGCATCCGCCAATCTCGCCTATCACATGGTGAAGGTTTTTGGCGATGCTTTGCCAGTAGGTCCCATTCTTATCGGAACCGCCAAACCCGCACACGTGCTCACGGGCTCTGTGACGTCGCGGGGCGTTGTGAATATGACGGCAATCGCAGCGGCGGGAGAGGCAGCGAAGTGATTGTCTATCGTCTCTGAAATGATTGGTTCCACTCTTTCAGCAGTCGCGCCTTTTTATGACGGTCCGTGACAGCAAGTAATGCCGGTCCCAAGGGAATCGGACGATAGATGCCTGATTGAAGTTCAGGTTCGGCCGCATCAACGCCTTCCGGTGCTGCCTGCCCATAGGCAAAGAAAAAGGATTTTTCCGCTGCCATCTGTTGGCCGCGAAGGGACAGGAGATAATCGAGAAATTTCTTGCCAGCCTGCGGATTGGAGGCATGGGCAGGCACGAAGGCTGCCCGGCTCAGGACAAGCGTATAGTCACGCGGCAGGACGATACCGATCGGCGCGCCTGCCTTGTATCTGCCATAGGCATAGGAACCGAGAAGATTGTAGCCGATGAGAATCTTGCCGCTCTCGATGTCGCGCAAAAGTTCACCGGTGCAACAGTAAAGCCCGGCATTGGCGCGGCCAAAGCCTTCCATCATGCGTCCGAAGGCACTGGATTGCTGGGCGTCGAAGAAGCCGAACAGGTAGCCTATGCCGGAGCGTGCGATGTCATAGGTGCCAATGCGATTGTTATAGGTCTCGGCCTTGTTTCTGAGGAGGTCAACCAGTTGGTCGCGTGAGCGTGGCACATCCGCTGGTGGGACGAGATTGCGATTATAGACAATAACTGCGGGTTCAAAGGTAAAGCCGAACACTTCATCATGCCAACTGGCAAAGGGCGGTGCGCGTGCTGTTTCCGGTGACGTGTGCGGCTGGGCGCAACCATCATTTGCCAGCTTCACCATATGATCGACGGCGGACGAAAACACCAGATCGGCAATAACCAGATTTTTGGCGCAAGCCGCCTGCATCATCTCGAAGAGATCATTGGTCAGGTTGTCCACATAGGTGATCGACAGGTTCGGCTCCAGCACTTGAAAGTCCTTGATGAGCGGTTCGATGGCTTCAATATTGCCGACGGCCTCAATGGTAAGATGCGCTGTTTCAGCTCCCGTAGCCTTGAATTCGTAACTCGTTCCGGCCAGTGAAGGCGCAGACAGCAGCGCGAACAAGCAAACTAAAGTGTATTTTATTCTCTTTGAACCACATGGCCGAAGCCAACTCCCAATTGTCATCCCCGCACTTGTTGCGGGGACCCATGCCACAGTAAATTCAGACAGTGGAGTGGCAGCACGATGGGTTGCCGGAACAAGTCCCATAGGCGCTAACTTAAGGAAAAACATGCATCCAATATTGT
>CAZHCO010000294.1:0-17113 GCA_964530965.1 uncultured Aestuariivirga sp.
TGGCAGCTCCAGATCAAAGGCAAAAATCGCCACGAAAGCGTGGGCGCGGACTTCGCGTCAACCGCCGGACTACCACGACCGGCATACCTGCGAGCTTTGCGTCCACGCAACCCTTCGCTTCTCTTTCTACCCCCCGGAAACGGCATTACCGTTTCCATCCCCGGCAGAGCCGTGGGCGAAGCCGTGCCCGACGCTCATTGACAAGTGAATCTGGACTACTCCGTCGCCGTTTTCCGGTTGCGCAGCACGTGTTCGTGGCCGGCATCATAGAGCGCGCTGTCGCGAAATTCATGGGCGTCAAGCACATGGCCCACGAGTATGAGAGCGGTGCGGGTGAGTTTCGCGGCCTTCACCAGTTTGGCGATAGTGGACAGGGTTCCCTTGATGATTTTCTGGTCGGGCCAGGTTACGCGGTAGACCACGATCACGGGGCAATCGGCGCCGTAGTGTGGCGTAAGTGCGCGTTCGACGTATCCCAGATTGCGGATCGACAAGTGGATGGCAAGGGTGGCCTTGCTGCGCCCCAGTTCCTCCAGTTCCTCGCCCGGCGGCATGGCGGAGGCCTGCATCGCGGTGCGGGTGAGGATCACGGTCTGGGCGATCTCAGGCAAGGTGAATTCTGTTTTCAGAACGGCGGCGACAGCGGCGAAGGCGGGCACGCCGGGGGTGACATCATAATCAATGCCGAGCTTATCGAGTCTCCGCATCTGTTCGGCGATGGCCCCATAGATCGAAGGATCACCAGAATGGACGCGGGCCACGTTTTGGCCCTTCAAATGGGCCGTCTCGATCTCGGCTATAATCTCGTCGAGATGCAGAGGTGCCGTATCTACGACGCGGGCGCCCTGTGGTGCTGCTTTCACGATTTCTTCCGGCACCAGCGAGCCCGCATAGAGGCATACGGGGCAGGATTGAATAAGCTTCAATCCGCGCAACGTAATGAGGTCGGCAGCACCCGGGCCAGCGCCGATGAAGTGGACGGTCATAGGGTTTCTCGTTTCCTGGCATAGCCACGCGGAGTATATGCGTAAGTCTTGCCATCACTGCGGGCGAAGGATTTGGATTGGGATGAACCCACCATCACGAGGGTTAGCATATCCACATCATCGGGATTGAAGTCGGCGAATGTCACGATCCGCAGGTTTTCCTCGGCGCGGCCCAGATTGCTGGCGATGATGACCGGCGTATCGGGCGGGCGGTGGTTTTTCAGGATGGTAAAGGCCCGCTCCAACTGGTCACGGCGTTTCAGGGAGCGCGGATTGTAGAATGAAATGACAAAATCGCTTTCCGCCGCCGCCCTCACGCGTTTCTCAATCGCTTCCCACGGTGTCAACAAATCTGAGAGCGAAATGCAGCAGAAGTCATGACCGATCATGGCACCGGCCTTGGCGGCTGCCGCCTGGAAGGCGGATATGCCGGGGATGACCTCAACTTTGATGCGGTTGGGTTCGAGATCGATGATCTCGTAAACGAGTGCAGCCATCGCATAAATGCCCGCATCGCCTGAGCAGACGAGGGCCACCTGCTTGCCTTGTTTGGCTAGGTCGACTGCGTGGCGCACGCGGTCTTCTTCGCCACCAAGCGGAAAGCGATGCTCGATCTGGTCTTGCTTCAGGTCGGATACGAGATCGAGATAGAGGCCGTAACCCACCCAATCGGTTGCCAGATGTAATTCTCGCGTCGCAATTGCACTACGCATACTCTTATGGCCTGGCCCAATACCGACGACAGCCAAATTGCCTCCCATACGCCCATGCACTGCACGAATTGGGGAAGGCGCTCGGGCGATTGCAACAGTTGCCCGCTTGCTTTTGGTTTTGGCAACAATCAATTCAGCGTCCGGTCCTGCGGCGGCCAATGCTGCTGCCTCGGCTACACCGGGAGTTCCTACTTCCGACATTACATAGTCTGATGGCGTCTTTAATTTTGGAGCAAACGCATTCAACTCTTCGGCAGTGAAGTAGTTTACGTTATAGAGGGAGGATATTGCCGGTTCATCTTCTTTGACATCAATTGACGCATAACCAGCAACGGACTGGATGGCGAGGTTGTTTTCCTTCAACGTGTTCTTGATAAGCGTTGCAACTTCTTCATGGCTAGTCCCACGTTCGCAACCCACGCCGATTGCAAGGGTGTGGGGGTGATAAACAAGTTTGCGCTCGTCTCCACGTAACGCCTTCTCACTCACCTCTACCGTCATCCCGGCGAATGCCGGGACCCAGTTGACCAGGTTGAGTTGCCTAATGTCACTGCACCAGAATGGTAGTTCTGGATCCCGGCTTTCGCCGGGATGACGGGGCAAGGAGAGTTCCGCACCGGTCAGCAACGCAGCAGTGACCGATTTTACGTCTTCAGGATTTGCCAGCGTGTAACCGGGTAAGACTTCATCAAATGCAAATCCAAAGCGCACTTCGCTGGCTGTCGTGATGGCGGCGTGACCCGTGGTGATTGCGGCTATTTTCTTGGCGAGCTCATTGGCGCCGTGGTGGCCACCAAGCAAAGGCACGGCAGACGAGCCATCCTCTGCGACCGCTACGACTGGCGGTTCCGTGCGCTTGTCGGAGAGGTGAGGTCCAATGGCGCGGATTAGAATTCCGCTCGCACACAGGCCAATGATAGTTCGGCCATCATTGAATAATTCAGCGAGATGGGTTTTGGCTTTGGCATAGGAGACATCGCCGCTGTTCATGCAATCGGGTGTATGGATTTCTCCGTCCAGTCCGGCCTTGAGTTTCTGGGCCAGCGGCAAGGCTGAAATGCCAAGTATGAAGATAACTGGTTTCACCAGGTTTCTCCACCGGTATAAATAAGAATAGTCGTGAAATAGGGCAGGCTGTCGCCTTCCACATCCTCCACCTTGCGGATGCGTTCATTGCCGCGCGTGGCGTTTTCGATCACTACGGCTTTGGAGATCAGATCAAGGGCCGACAGGATGTTTTTGATTTTGCCGAAGTGGCGGCCAACCTTGATGATGGCGGTGGATTGTGCGGTTTGCAGCTCTTCGCGCAGACGGTCCGGCTCAAGCGTTGCGGGCAAGACTTTCAGCACGTCATTGCGGGCCGAGAGTGGGCGGCCGATGCGGGCGGCAGCGGCCGAGATGGAGGATACGCCGGGCACCACGATGGTTTCAAAACGATCGGCAAGGCGTGCAAAAATATACATGAAGCTGCCGTAGAAGAAGGGATCGCCTTCGCAAAGCATGGCCACATCGCGACCCGCCTTCAGATGTTCGGTGATGGCGGCAGCGCCTTTGTCGTAAGCTTCCTGCGCGGGTTCGCGTTCGGTGCGCATGGGCATGTCGATGGCAAGTTCTGTTACGTCATCGGGGAGGAAGGGCTTGGCAATGTCGCGGGCCGTGCTTTCTGTGCCATTGGCGGCAAGATAGGCAACAACGGGGGCGGTTGAAATGATGCGCCAGGCTTTCACCGTTATCAGTTCAGGGTCGCCGGGGCCAACGCCGAGGCCGTAGAGAATGCCGATTTTTTTCACCATGGCTTTTTCGTTCTCCATTGGGTGACAGCCATGCGCGGTTTCAGGGCGCGGTAGGGGCCGATGGGTGTGAGGTGGGAGATTTCCAAGCGGACTAAATCTCCACCGTGTTTTTCCTGCAAATCATAGAGATGCATTTCGCCTTCAATGGTGACAACATTAGCCACCAAGCGGCCACCGGGTTTCAAATGTTCCCATGCTGTTTCGAAAACACCGGGGTTGCCAACGCCACCACCGATGAAAACCGCGTCAGGTCCGGGTGAACCGGTTAGAGTTTCCGGTACGTGGCCCGCAACGATTTTCAGGCGCGGTGTACCAAGGCGATCGGCATTTTGCGCGATCATATTTAAGCGTTCGGTGTTTGACTCAAATGCAATCGCTTCGCAGCCCCGTGTAGAGCGCATCCATTCAACGCTCACGGATCCACAGCCCGCACCAATATCCCAGAGAAGTTGATCGGGGGCCGGTGACAATGCAGCAAGCGTTGCCGCGCGGACTTCGCGTTTGGTGATCTGGCCGTCATGAATGAAGGCGTCATCGGGAAGGCCTGCAAGACGCGACCAGACTTTGGCATTTGGTCCGGCAACACATTCCACGGCAAGCGTGTTGAGATCGGAGAACTTTTGTTTTGGCAATGTGTCGGCGACGAAGAGGGTTTGCCCTTCGCGCGTGCCACCCATGTTTTCCAAAACGGTTATAATGCTCTTCTCAAAACCTCGTACCACCAAACGTCGCGCCACTTCGGGAATGGTGCTTGCGTCGGCCGTGAGGACAATCAGTTTTGCTCCTGGCTGGATGAAGGTTTCGATATTTGCGGCGTCACGCCCATGCAGAGTGAGCGTGTCGCAATCGGGCAGCGACCAACCCACCCTTGCAGCCACCAAGGAGAAGGCAGAAAAATTTGGAATGATGTCCATTTCTTCAAAGGGAATGAATTCGAGCAGTTTGCGCACCACGCCGTAGTTCATGGGATCGCCTGTGGCGAGGATAACGGTTTTACGCCCACGCAAGGGTTTTATGCGATCAACAACAGCCGAGAAGGGTTGCGGCCATTCGTGACGTTCCGCTTTGAGTGTTGGCAGGAAACCAAGCAGGCGGATAGAGCCGACAATTGTTTCAGAATTTGCCAGTCCGAGTTTAGCCTTGGCAGACAGTCCCTCATAGCCGTCTTCACCCATGCCGATGATGGTGAGCCATTTGTTCACGTGAGGCCTCTCGACAGGCCGTTCACGCAGGCCGCTGCCATGGCCGAGCCGCCCCTGCGACCCAGCACCGTGGCAAAAGGAATGCCACGGGAGTTTTTGAAAAGTTCTTCCTTGGATTCAGCAGCGCCGACGAAGCCCACGGGGAAGGCGGCAATGGCTGCGGGTCTCGGACCGCCTGCGTCGATCGTTTCGAGCAGGGCATAGAGTGCGGTTGGCGCATTGCCGATGACAACCAGTGCACCTTCCAAATCAGATTTCCAGAGCTCCACGGCTGCGGCGGAACGGGTTGTTTGTTTACCTATGCCGATTTCACGGGCGCGCGGATCGTTCAGAGTGCAGATGACATTCAATTTCTTGTCGATGATACCGTGGCGCAACATTTCAGCATCGGTGAGTATCGGCTTCGCTAGCGCATTGGTTGCGACCTCGACAAAGTCAGCAGAAATCCGCAGATCGCCCACAATATCGGTCATGCCGCAGGCGTGGATGATGCGAATGGCAATGTCTTCAGCACTTGCAGGAAGAGACGAAAGATCAGCTTCGCTCCGAATTACAGCGAATGATTTTTTATAGATTGCCGATGGCTCGCGGAGATAATCCATCACTTCTTCTTCATGCTGACGGGGCCAAGTGGGTGATCTGCATGGGGGTAGGGCGCATGGCTGTGATCTTGGCCATGGTGGTGCGCGTGATTCACAATTTCGAATTGGCCCTTGGCGTTGATGCCTTCCACATGGTGGTGGTGGCTTTCCTGCACTGCACCCACATCTGCTTCAAAGCCCAATACGGCCGTGCGGTATTTGCACATCTGGCAATTCATGGCGATGTCGCCGGTCAAGATCTGCTCAACCCGCTCCACAAAGGTATCAATCACAGCGGGATGATCATTGAGATAGGGGGCCTTGATGAACTCAATGCCGGGATGGCGCGCGGCAACTTCATCAGCTGCGTCGTAAATGCGCTGCACCAGAATTCCAGTGAACAGGAAATAGGGGAATACGATGATGCGCTTATAGCCAAGCTTTGCCGCGTGTTCGAGGCCGGGTTCAACCAGGGGGAAGGTTACGCCCGAGTAGGCTGTTTCGGCCCAGCCAAAGCCAAAGCCTTCCCACAGAATGCGGGTAACCTTTGAAACATTGGAGTTGGCGTCGGGGTCAGAGGCGCCGCGCCCCACGACCACCAACAAGGTTTCATGGAGGGCCACGCCTTGGGGGGCGGAATCAAGGGCTTCCTGAATGCGGTCGCCGGCGGCGCGCATCATTTTGGGGTCAATACCAAGTTCCTTGCCGTAATCGATTTTCAAGCCATTGGCGGCGGCATAGGTGTTGAGCACGGAAGGAATGTCATTCTTGGCGTGACCCGCCGCAAAGAGCATGCCAGGAACGGCGAGGACGTGCTCAACGCCTTTTTCCTTCAGCACATCAAGGCCATTGCGGATGATGGGCGTGGCAAATTCGAGATAGCCATATTCAACGGGGTATTGCGGCAGGCGCTTTTTCAGGTGCTCAGATAGCACGGCAAATTCGGTGACCGCGTCCTCATCCCGGCTGCCATGGCCACACAGCATCACGCCCAGTTTTTTTGACATCTCATCTGCCTTCCAAAATGCGGCGTAACCGGTTGCCCGGCTCGGAAGGCAGCCCCGGCTTTGGCCCCTTGAGAGGTAAGCCGCACCGGAATAGCTTTCAGTCCCTCGTGGGGAACGCTGCTGATTTGCCCTTCATAGGCGCAAGCGGGATTCTGGACAAGGATAGAAGCGGCAGCTTATGCTGCTCTCACGGCATGGCCGAGCTTGGAGATTCCCCAATGGAAACGGTAAAATTTACCCAGATGAAGGATGGCGACAGGGAGGACTACGCTTTCCTCAATACCCATGAAACCGAATATGCGGCGGGAACTGCAGATCGTTTGCTGAAAGCCATGGTGGAACTCGACAAATCCATGTCAGGCTATAAGATCACGCGGCTTGGCCATTCGCTGCAGGCCGCAACGCGGGCGTGGAACGCAGGCGCGGATATCGACTGGGTCGTATCAGCACTGCTGCATGACATCGGCGATATTTACGCGCCATATAATCATGATGAATATGCGGCGGCGATCTTGCGGCCCTTCGTGCGCGAGCAATGCGCCTGGGTGGTGCAAACCCATGGTGATTTTCAGATGGCTTATTACGCGCAGCACGTAGGCGGCAATCCCAACAAGCGGGATGCCTTCAAGGGCAATCCCTATTTTGATGATTGCGCCGAGTTTTGCGAGAGATGGGACCAGAACAGTTTTGATCCCGATTATGAAACCAAACCGCTGGAATTCTTTGCACCTATGGTGCGGGAGGTCTTCGCTCGCAAAGCCTATGACACCGCGGTAGTCAATAAAGGGGCGCGGGTGAAGCTTTCTGATAATGCCACGGCGGCCCAGCGCAAGGTCTTGTGACCATCATGCGAAGTATCATTGCGCTCTTCCTGCTGTCCTCGTCGGCGATTGCCGCGGATTGGAGCAGCTACTCGAACCCACGCTTTGGCGTAAGCGTCGATATTCCGCACGGATTTGTGAATGACGTGCCGGAACCTGAAAATGGTGACGGCCTCACATTTCACTCGGCAGATGGCAAGGCGGAACTGCTTGTCTGGGGCAATAATCTGGTTGACGCGGATTTCAATCAGGACGTTGCCGCGCGGCTGAAGAGTGACACGGAGGATGGCTGGAACGTTTCCTATGTGGCGAGAGTCAACGGTTCTGGCTGGCAGGTCTATTCAGGAACGCGCGAAGGCCGACTGCTCTATACGAGATCGATAGCATCCTGCAAGGAAACGCAGGCCCTGCACTTTCGGATCGAATATCCTGAGGCTCAAAAGACGACCTATGACCCTGTTGTCGCGCGTCTTTCCAAATCTCTGAAAGCAGGCCCCGCTACGGACTGTCCTTAAAACTCTATCCCTGCTTGCGCTTTCACGCCGGAGCGGAAGGGGTGTTTGATCAGTTCCATCTCGGTCACGAGGTCGGCGATTTCGATGAGTTCTTCTTTGGCGTTGCGGCCCGTAACCACGACATGTTTGTCGGAGGGCTTGCTTTTGAGAACCTCAAGCACTTCCTGCAGAGGCAGGTAATCATAGCGCAGCACGATGTTGAGCTCGTCGAGCATAACCATCTTGTAGGAAGGGTCAGCGATCATGCGCTTGGCTTCTTCCCAACCTTCGCGGGCATGGGCAATGTCGCGATCCTTGTCCTGGGTTTCCCAGGTAAAGCCTTCGCCCATGGCCTTTATGGTGACCAGCTCCGGAAATTTTTCCAGAACCGTGCGTTCGCCGGTACCCCAGGCGCCTTTGACGAATTGGATGACGCCGGCCCTCATGCCATGGCCGATGCAGCGGAACACCATGCCGAAGGCGGCGGTGGATTTGCCCTTGCCCTTGCCCGTGTGAACGATGAGCAGGCCGCGCTCAATGGTTTTGCCCGCCATGATTTTGTCACGCGCCGCTTTTTTCTTTGCCATTTTTTCGTAGTGGCGGGCTGAGTCAGCTTCATCGGTCATTGGGCCAGTTCCTTCAAAAGATCGTAGGCGGAATTCAAACGCGGTGTCCAAAGCCCGCGCGTGGCGGCCTCTTCAAAGCGCTGGGCGATCTCCTTGAGTGCCGCAGGATTGTTCACTGTGATAAATTCACGCGTATCCTCGTCAGCTAAAAAAGCATCATAGGCCAAATCGAAGTGATGGGTTTTAACAGCGCCGGTGGTGGCCGCAAAAGCAAACATGTAGTCCACGGTTGCTGCAATCTCGAAGGCGCCCTTGTAGCCATGACGCTTCACGCCATTGATCCATTTTGGATTCACTACCCGTGAGCGCATGACTCGCCCCACTTCCTCCTCAAGGGTCCGGATCACGGGGCGTTCGGGGCGTGAATGGTCATTGTGATAGACGCGGGGCTGCTTGCCGGATGCGGTTTCGACGGCTGCGGACATGCCGCCCTCGAATTGGTAATAGTCGTCGCTATCCAACACATCATGCTCGCGGTTGTCCTGGTTGTGGACTACGGCCTCAATGTTTTTAAGGCGCTGGGTGAATTGAGCCTCATCCTGAACGCCCGCTTCCTTTGCACCATAGGCGAAGGCGCCCCAGGTGACATAGGCTGCGGCGAGATCGGCACGTTCGGTCCAGATTTTTTCATCGATGAGGGCTTGCAGGCCTGCGCCATAGGCCCCGGGCTTGGAACCGAATATGCGATAGCCCGCCATTTGTTTGGCGTCGGCTTTACTGATGCCGGAATGCTGCAGGCCCGTTGCTTCTGCTTTCATGCGAGCAGAAATGGGATTGTCGGCTTCATCTTCCTCAAGGTTGCCGATGGCGCGGATGGCCTTGTCCAGCAATTCTATCTGGGTGGGGAAAGCGTCGCGGAAGAAACCGGATATGCGCAATGTGACATCCACGCGGGGGCGGCCCAATGTAGCCATCGGCAAAATTTCAAAACCAGTCACCCGCCAGCTTGAAGGTTCCCATACTGGCTTTGCGCCAATGAGTGCCAGTGCTTGGGCAATATCATCACCGCCGGTGCGCATGTTGGAGGTGCCCCAGGCGGAAAGTCCAAGCGCCTTAGGGTACTGGCCGAAGTCCTGAAAGTGGCGCGTGAGCAGATCTTCGGCGGATTTCTGGCCAAGATTCCAGGCGGTGGGGGTGGGAACCGTTCGATTATCGAGGGAATAGAAATTCCGGCCCGTAGGCAACACGTCCAGGCGTCCCCGCGTCGGAGCACCTGAAGGGCCTGGGGCTATGCGCCTTCCGTCAAGGCCGGTCAGGAGTGCTGCGATTTCACTAGGACCGCAAGCACGGAGTTCCGGTCGAATGACAGTGTCAATCTTTTCCAGCACCGCTTTTACATTTGCCTTGTCTTCGCCGTGAATACTTGGACCCAGTTCGTTATATTGCACGATGGGTCCTGGTTTTCGTCGTGTTGGGGCGAGCAGGGACTGGGCACAGGCTTCCAGCCGCTCAACCGTATCGCCGTTGGTGCGCCACGGCTCATTGACTAGTTTTAGTAGTGCTACGGGCTTCTCCCCATTCCAACGATCAGACATCACACAATTGAGCGGGTCAAAATCCGCGAAGCCAAAATCATTTGCGAGGGCACGGATGAGCGACTGATCGCCGCCTTCGCCAAGGCCGCGTGGTACACGGGTAAGAGCCACCAGCAGATCGATTTCCTGCTGGCCCGGTGGCGAAGTTCCCAGGATATGCAGGCCGTCGCGGATTTGCGCCTCCTTGAGATCGCAGAGATAGGCGTCAAGCTTGGTGAGATCGCTGTCATCATCGCCGGTGAAGCCCGCGTCGACGTCCAGTTTGTTGCCGCGGGTGATGTCGAGAATATCCTTCTTGAGGGCTGCAAGCCTGCGGCGGTCAAGGCCCGAGGCGAGATAGTATTCATCGACCAGCGCCTCCAAATCCTTGAGCGGCCCATAGGTTTCAGCCCGCGTGAGCGGCGGTGTGAGATGATCGATGATAACTGCCGAAGTGCGCCGCTTGGCTTGCGTGCCCTCACCGGGATCATTGACAATGAAGGGATAAAGCTGCGGCAGGGGGCCATGAGCAATTTCAGGATAGCATTCGGGGCTCAGGCCGTTTGCCTTTCCCGGCAGCCATTCCAGATTGCCGTGCTTACCGTTGTGAATGATCACATTAATTTTGAAGACATGGCGGAGCCAGAAATAGAAGGCGAGATAGCCATGGGGAGGAACAAGAGCGGCATCATGGTAGGTGGCTTTGGGGTCAATGTTGTAACCGCGGGCGGGCTGTATGCCGACTGCTACATTGCCATAGGTTAGGATTGCGAGGTGAAACGTACCATCGCGAAAGAAGGGATCAGTTTCCGGAATGTCCCAGCGCGAGGTGATCTGTTCACGAACGGAATAGGGCAGGGCTTCAAAATGTTTCCGGTAGTCATCCAACCCCAATTGGACGCCATGGGGAGCAGGAGATGAACGCGTAGATGAAAGGGTCTGAATGAGGTCATTTCCGCTCTCGGGAAATTCGCCAACGTCATAACCCACGCCCTGCAGCGCGTTCACCATGGCGATGGTGCTGGCAGGGGTGTCATAGCCCACACCATTGGCAATGCGGCCATCCCGGTTGGGGTAGTTGGCCAGCATGATCGCCACTTTGCGATTGGCTTTTTCCGCGTGGCGCAGGGTAATCCAGTTTGCCGCGAGATCAGCGACATAGTCCACACGGTCCAGAACCTCCTTGTAGGTTATGATGCGACATTGGGTGGGTTCGTGGTAATGGCTGTCGCTCTTGAAGGAAATGGCGCGGGAATGAACGCGGCCATCGAGTTCCGGCAGCACCACGCTCATCGCAAGATCGCGACTGCCCAAGCCTTGTGTACTCGCTCGCCAGCTTTCTTCCGAGACAGTGCTAAGAACAACTTGTAGAACCGGGCAATCATATTGAGCGAGGGGATCATCGTTTCCACCCGATGAGACCGCAAAGGACGTGGCATTCAGCAACAGACTTGGCGGGCTTTCCAAAAACGTCTCGTGGACGAAAGCCACGCTGGCCTTGTCCTTCAGGCTGGCCACAAAAATCGCCGCGCAGCCAATGCCGTGTTTTTCCAGGGCGTTGATCAGGGCATCGATGGGCGCCGTTTGCGCGCCTTCGACAACGGAGCGATAGAAGATGAGGCCCGCCCCGTGCTTGCCTGCAGTTCTGCGATAAATGCCTGCAGGCGGCAGCGTTTCGGCGGGTGCTGGAATTTCGCTTCCCTCAAGCAGGTGCTTGCAATAGCCCAGAAACTTCGCGGCGTTGGGCTGGCCCCCCGCCGCCAGATAGGTTCGCAGGCGCTCGCAATCCTGTATGGGCAGATTTGAGCGGGAAGTCAGTTCGTGGTCGGGCTGGGCATCACCGGGCAAAACGACAAGCTTGATGTCATTGGCTTTTGCCAGCGCCTCAATCTGCGCGAGGCCATAGGGCCAGTAACTTGCACCACCCAACAACCGCAACACAATCAGACGGGCGAGGCTCAGGGTTTTTTCGAGGTAGAGATCGACCGATAGATTGTGTTGGAGCTGCAGGAAATTGGCAAGCCGCAACGTGGGAAAGGTGCCAGTGTCATAAGCCCGAGCCAGCGCTGCGATTTCACTATCTGCGGCACTCAGGACCACGATATCGGCGGGCGATTGCTTGAGGTCGGCGGCTTCCGCTGCCCCATCAATCACGCCACTTGTCGTGGCCAGAAGGTGCATCAGCCTTGCAGGGCCGCAGCAATCGCCTGCCGGTCCATACCCTTCACACCAATCACCACGAGCCTGGTGGTGCGGTCTTCATCGCCTTTCCACGGCCGGTCAAAATAACTGTTCATGCGCGGTCCCACAGCCTGAATGAGCAAACGCGACGAGGACCCCATTATGTTCGCAAATCCTTTGAGTCGCAAAATAGTACTGTCGTCGATCACATTGGTGATGCGTTTCAGCAAGGTGTCGCGGTCTTTCACGCCGGGAAGGGTAACCGTGAAGCTGATGAAGTCATCATGGTCATGCTGCGTCTCGCCTTCCATCTCGTGGTGTGAGAGCCTGTTGTCAACGTCTCCCTCAACGGCGGAACCAAGGCCAAGCAAAGCATTGATGTCGAGCTTGCCGTGTTCGCTCAACAGGATACGGGTACCTTTGCGAATTTGTCCTTCGATGTCGGCGGTGACATCGAGGGTTTCCTCGTTGTCGAGCAGGTCCGTCTTATTGAGGATCACCATGTCGGCGCAGTTCAGCTGATCTTCGAACAATTCCTCAATGGGATTTTCATGTTCCAGTTTGGGGTCCGCCTGGCGCATGGCCTGAATGGTGGCCTCATCATCGGCGTAGCGGCCCTCGGCCAAGGCCTTGGCATCTACCACTGTCACCACGCCATCAACGGTCACACGCGCCGCAATCTCCGGCCAGTTGAAGGCGCGCACCAGAGGCTGGGGCAGGGCGAGGCCCGAAGTTTCGATGACGATGTGGTCGATGGGTTTGGCGCGGTCCAACAGCTTCTTCATCGTCGGCACGAAATCGTCGGCCACGGTGCAGCAGATGCAGCCATTGGCGAGTTCGATCACATCTTCCTCTTTACACAGAGCATCGCCACAGCCTTTCAACACTTCGCCGTCCACGCCCACATCGCCAAACTCGTTGATGATCAGGGCGATTCTGCGGCCATTGGCGTTTTCGAGCACGTGGCGGATGAGAGTGGTCTTACCGGCTCCGAGGAAGCCGGTAATGATCGTTGTTGGGATTTTTCTGGTGATCATGATGCATAAACATCCTTGCCGAACCTCTGCAAGACAAGGCCCAGGAACAAGCCAATGAGACTCCACAACACGGCTGAGGCGGCAATGGTGTTTGCGGCAAAGCTTGCGGCAAGGCCGGCTGGCACCGCCGTTTCATGGGTGAGCGGCTGAGGCGCACCAATGATGTGGGGCAGGGCGATAAGAACAACTGCTGCTGCCAGCCATACCATTTCGCGCCTGGTGGCAATCAGGAATATTCCGCCGCCCGTGGCGATGATTGTTGCCACCCACCAAATCTGACGCGACGCCAAATCCGCCGTAGGCATACCTGGTAACTCCGGCGCAAGTCCGGCGCCGGGTGCAATTGTAACGGCCAGAAACCCGCAAATGCCCCAGATCAATCCGTTCTTTGGCGTGATGGGAAATCCCGTCAATAAAGAAACGCCTGCAAGCAAAATCGCAAAGCCTGCACCAGTGATGACTGATGTGAGTGTGGTTGAAAGCGTGCGCGGCCAGCCATCGGCAGGGGCCCATTCTTCTGCTTCAAGTTCCGGCGCTGGAGTCGTCGCAGCGGCCGTTGCAGCTGCGGCATGTGAGTGTACTGGTGTTCCTGCCGCATGGTCGTGGGCAGGAGCTGTTTCAAATACTTCTGCAGCGAGTATTAAGGGCGTTGTCCGCACATGCTGAACACCACCATAGATAAAGCCAGCCGCCATTCCCGCGATGAGTGCCGCGAGCACAAGCCTTCCAATCATGATTTTGGTCCCTGATCTCTAGTGGCAGGGAAAGCCGATGGAGTGGCGTGTGTCGTGAGCCGCGTTATGGGCCGCACTGATGTGCGACATGCCAACGAGGAAAACGAGTGATGCACCAAGGAACAGGCAAATTGCTCCAGCTGTCACGCGCTGCGAAACACTTAAAGTCGTGGTAGAAGTTTTAACTGTGGTCATGGACACCCTCCGTGCGACCGTAATCGTGTGGGGCTTTCACCCCGGCTCTTGCACGGCAGGTCTCCTGACTTCGCGGGTCGCTGGTTTTATGTGCGCCTTCCCGGTTTCCCAGTGGCATAGATCGCATAAAACCTCGCCGCTTACAGTTGCGGGGGCAGTCACGGTTTTGGCCCCTTTTGGGTCGTCCTCACCGTGTTCCCTGTTAGGCTCTTCACCGTATGGTTTCTGAGCACCGAGCACTGTCTATGTGCCAGTTAGTGGCTAGTTCCGTCAACCTGTTTCTGTGACGCGGCTTGCTCTGGCGAAGGACCAGCCAAGCGTGGAAGCGGCGGCGGCAAGAAGAATCAAGGCTCCGCCTAAGAACTGGACAGGTCGCAACACATGGCCAAAGGCCATCATGTCCACAAGCACGGCCACTGTGGGATAGATAAAGGAGAGCGCGCCAATAATGTGTGTCGGCAATTTTTGAATGGCACCATAGAGCAGGTAATACATCAGCCCCGTGTGCACGATGCCGATTGTCACAAGGCTCAGCCATTGGATGATTGATACCGGAAGTGTTGAAAAATCGGCCAATGGGGCCAGCATGACCATGCCGGTGGTCACCTGTATCAAGGCAATCAAGTGAGGAGGGGTGCATTTGAGCCGTTTGGTTATCAGAGTTGCAATTGCATAGAGAAAGGCAGCCGTCAGGGAAGGGCCAACACCCAGGAGAAAATTCCTGGAGATTGATTGTCCGTCGGGTGTGAGAACGATGAGGAGCATGCCGGCGAATGAAATGGCAAGCCAGCCGAGCTTTGTGGCAGTTATCCGCTCGCCCAGAAACAGGCCGCCCAGTACCAGCAGCATGAAGGGCTGCGTGTTGTAAATGATTGTTGCCAGCGAAATGGATGTATCGGCATAGGCCGCAAAGAGGCACACCCAATTCAAGACAATTGCCACGCCTCCGAGCACCGCCAAGCCGAGGACTTTCCATGTGATTGGCTTCAACAGGCCGAGCAAACCGCAAACCACCAGCAGGGCAAAAACGGCAAACAGGCAGCGCCAGAATACGACGTTGAAAACCGGTTGACCTGACATCACGACAAACCAGCCAATCGTTCCGGAAATGAGCATGGCGGCGCTCATTTCTGTCGTTCCACGGGTAATATCCTTGTTCATGGCAAGGAGAATAATTGGTGCTTTCCGTTGCTTACATAGAAATAATAAGGTACTATTGCACTTTCCCCTAATAATATAAGGCATTGTTATGCTTGAGGCTAAAATGGATGAAGTGGACCACCGGATTATCGACCTTCTCGTACTGAATTCGCGCCGCTCTCTCAAGAATTTGGGTATGGCGACCGAGCTGTCCTCGCCAAGTGTGATGGATCGGGTCCGCAGGTTGGAGGAGAAGGGGATCATCCGATCTTTCACGATTGATGTTGATCTGGAAGCTCTTGGCTACAGTCTGCAGGCCATTGTGCGGGTTAGGCCACTGCCTGGCATGTTGCATATTGTCGAGCGACTTATCCAGGAAACGCCTGAATTCATTGAGTGCGATAAGGTCACCGGCGATGATTGCTTTATTGCAAAGCTCTGCTTCCGCTCCATGGCGCAGCTTGATGCAATCCTTGATCGGATTACCGAAAAAGCCGAAACGAATACCTCAATTGTGAAAGCCACGCCGATAAAACGCAGGCTGCCCCCCCTTGGCAACTGATCGCAAATAGGTTATATTGAACGCATATTCAATATAAATAGAGATGATCATGAATATGGTTTCGACTGTTCGGCCCAAACTGGATGACGACAAACGGGGTGGCTTGCCGACCTGGACCTATACCAATCCGGAATTCCTCGAAATCGAGAAGGACGAGCTGTTCCGCAAGACCTGGCAGATTGCCTGCCATGTCAGCGATGTACCCAGTATTGGCGATTATTACAGCTTTGATCTCGTGGGCGAGCGGGCGATCATTGTGCGTGGCAAGGATAACGTGGTGCGGGCCTTCCACAATGTCTGCCGCCATCGCGGCAGCCGGGTTGTGGCCACCGAACGTGGCACCTGCAAATCAGCCATCGTCTGTCCGTTCCATGGCTGGTCCTACAATCTCGATGGAACGCTACGCGCCGTACCCCAGGCCAAGTCGCTACCGAAGCTTGATGCGGTGGAGCACGGACTGACGCCCGTCGATTTTGAAATCTGGCACGGCTTTGTGTTCGTGCGTTTTGTGCGCGGCGATCAGCCGTCGGTGGCTCACATGATGGCCCCCCACGAGGATATCATCAGCCACTATCGGATCGACGACACGAAGCCCTATGGCAAGATGATCACACAGAAAATGCCCGTGAACTGGAAATCCGTGCGCGATGTGGATAACGAAGGCTATCACGTTCCCGTTGCGCACCCGGCGTTGCAGGATCTCTATGGCAATGGTTACGTCGATGAGAGCATGGGCTTTGGCATCACGCGCTCAAAGGGCGAGTTCAATGACAGCCGTGATCGCTACTGGAGCGTTCGAAACTACAAGAAGTTTTTGCCCGTGATGGAGCACTTGCCGGAGAAGCAGCGCAAGGTCTGGTATTATTACGGGCTGTTTCCCAACATGGTCATCACGCTCTATCCAGATCTCGTGGGATTCTATCAAGAGTTTCCGGTCGGCATCGACAAGACCATCCAGCGCTTTTCGTACTACGCACTTGATGACAACCGCCGCGAAACGAAAGCCTCGCGCTATCTCGCCAAGCGCATTGATGAATTGACCGGAATCGAAGATACCCAGTTGATTGCCTGGTGCTTCGAGGCCCTGCAGTCTTCGGGCTACAAGGGGCTCATTCTCTCGGATCTGGAAAGTGGCGTCAGGGTATATCACGACATGTTGCGCCAGGTTGTTCCGGTGGTGGGCCTTGCGCGGCCTCCGGTTCCGGGCGCCATGGCCGAAACCAACCGGACTTTGCGGAGTGCGATCCCGCCTTTGCCTTGGGGGCGTTAACGGGGTTGATACGAATCCAACGTTGGTTTACCTAGGCTACAGCCTTCCTTCGGCGATGAAGACGAATCAGGCGGCAGTTCCAAGGTTGGCCAGGAGTCCCGATGCAGCCCGCGCAGAAGCAGACCCGAGGTGAAATTTCGAGCGCCTTGCTGGCTAGTCGTGCGGCCTTTGCGTCAACGGCGCTGTTCAGCTGCCTGGTCAACATCCTCATGCTCACGGGCCCGCTGTTCATGCTGCAGGTCTATGACCGGGTGCTG
>CAZHCO010000295.1:0-1631 GCA_964530965.1 uncultured Aestuariivirga sp.
GATCAAATTATAATTAAAGTCGAGCCGCCAAAATTTCAGCTTCAATGAAATCAATGCTTTAGCGAATTGTAATTTTCTGAAATCAGGTAGATTTTCCACAAATTTCGATTTGAATAACGTTTTCACACAGCCTGGGTCAAAAGCGGAATTCAAAGTTGAAAACCTTCGAACTTTGCCGCGATTTTGACTCGGGAATGATTTGGCAACGAGAAAATCACCAGCCAGATCTTCGGCGCAATTCCATCCAGGACCCGCGCTTATTGGGCCGCGACGTAGCCTGCAGTGACCTCGTCCTTGTGGGTAGCGAAGGCTCCCAGGACTTCGCCCTTTTCTTTTTCCGGCACCTTGAAAAAGTCAAGCGTCCGTCCGAGTTCCGCTGCGACCTCATCGAATTCTGCAGGCGAGATCTTGAGGTCGCGGTGGGCCTCCTCAAGGCCGAGCGGCGTAGCGCCAGGTTTGGTGGCCGAGAACTTGTAAGGCCCACCCGAAACTTCGCAGACCCACAGCGTGCGCATGAACTTGAGGCCGGGCAGCCTTGCCAGGTTCTTGGTATGCCATTCCCGCAGCTGCGGGTTCTTGGACTTCTGGCCGACGATGGGGTTCTTCACGATGTCGTCGCTGAAGTGATCCACCACTGCTGCGATGGCGAAAACGCCGCCCAGCCGTTCGTACAGGGTTTTCTCCTGCGCGGTGGCGCTATCCGCCGCCGCCAATACAGCCATCGGGACGGCAGCCACCGCCAGCCCTGCGACCACGTCTCGTCTTGTGATAGAAGTCGAAACAACCTGTTCCATGACCAATTTCCTTTCCTTGGAGGGGACTATCCCGTAGACGCTACCATTTTCTGAAAGGTTCCCAACTCTCAGCCCAACTGCAATTCTAGGCGCAACTTCACTGGTGTAGGCATTGCTGGCACGTGATCGGACCTGATCACGCGCCAGCGCTAATCAGCCTGCGTCAGATCGAGAACCAGAGCCAGATAAAGTGGGGTCTCCGGCGGCACCTGCGGCGCCAGTGGCCATTGTGCCACCAGCGCCGGCATACACGGCGCCAGCGGCGAATCCGGTGCCGGTGACGTCTACCTGTGTAGTGGGCGAGTTCGAAACCCTCATCCAGTTCCCCTAATGGCCCGTCAGATTCGGGAAGTTTGGGAAGGATAGAGTCAGACTGGGGAGCGGGGCCTCCCAGCGGAACCGCGGTTAGCGCCTGAGCCTGGCGGGGCAAAACAAGGGCGATCCCGGTTGTGCCGACCACGCCGAGCAAACCTGTAACAAACAATCTCCTGTCCATCGCTGTCTCCTTCTGCAAATTTCAAAAGTTACAAGACCCCCCAACACTTAGAACTACTTACGGCCAGAATGGTTCCCCAGATTGAAGCATTGCAGAATTTTTTGGCGTCGCGCGATCTTCGGGGCAGTTGCAAAATAGAGGTGAGGTCTATTCGGCCACGGGCTGGGCCAGGTTATCCGCTATGACAACGGGCGCATTCTGCTTCAGAATCAGGCCAACGGTCATGGACCCGGCAATTGCCGTCAAAAGGATGAACGCAAATCCGATGTTGCGGAAAAACCCAATGTCGGCGGTTTCGTTCTGGGGAGTCGGCGAGAGCATGTTGTTTCCTCTGGTCTTTG
>CAZHCO010000296.1:0-16000 GCA_964530965.1 uncultured Aestuariivirga sp.
CTCGGCGGTCGCGGCTGGGGCTGGATCACAGCTTGGCTTAATATGGTGGGCCTCATCTTCGTTGTGGCCTCGGTGAACTTCGGCGTTTACCTCCTGCTCAAGGACCTCGTGCTTACGGGTGTCTTCGGCATGGACACATCAGCCTGGGGTGCGGTGCATGCCAGTGCTTTCATCACGGTCTTTGCCATCACCCAGGCGTTGTTCAATCATTTTGGTATCAAGACCACCACGATGCTCACCGACTTTTCGGGCTATCTGATTTTCGTGATTGCCATCTTGCTCACCTTGTCGATGCTGATTTGGGGCGCAAGTTTTGATCTCTCCCGTCTTTTCACATTCGTGAACAACACGGGTGAAATCGGCGGCTCCGTCGTTCCAGAACCGCGCACGGCCCTTGTTGCCTTCCTGATCGGCCTTCTCTATCCGCTCTATACGATCACGGGCTTTGATGCTTCCGCCCACACGTCGGAAGAGACCTTGAATGCGCGAACCGCTGTGCCGAAAGGCATGTTGCATTCCGTGTTCTGGTCTTTGTTGTTTGGTTTCTTCCTCGCCGCATCATTCGTGTTGGCGATGCCTGATACCGCATCAGGTGCCAAGGACGGCTTCAACTCATTCTTCAACCTCTTCAACAACCTGCCAATGCCAGCCTTCCTCAAGGCAATTCTGGCAATTGGTATCGTGATTGCAAACTATATCTGCGCGCTGGCGGGAATGACCTCAACCTCGCGTATGATTTACGCCTTCTCGCGTGACGGCGGACTTCCGGCGTCGAAGTTCCTTTCGACGATCCACCCGGTGCATCGCACACCGGTCAACGCCATATGGCTCACCGCCGCTCTCTCGGCGTTTGCCTGCTACTATGCTCCGTTCATGTTCGCGCTTGCCGCGGGTTGTGCCCTGTTCCTCTACATCTCCTATGCCATGCCGGTTGCTGCCGGTCTTTTGGCCGAAGGCAAGACGTGGACGGAATTTGGCCCATTCCGCTTGGGCGCTTGGTCGAAGCCCTTCGCGGTGGTCACTTGCATCGGCGTAATTATTCTCGCCTATGCTGGCATTCAGCCGCCGTTCAACCCGATCATCCTGCCCTTGTTCCCGGACCTCGTGTTCCCACTGAACCAATTGACCAATCCGCTGATCTTCCTGGCGGTGGCCTTGGCCATTGGCTGGTTTGCCAGTGAAAGCAAGCGCTTCAAGGGTCCTCCGATTGGTGGCGAAATCGCCAAGCGTCAGGCCGCCATTGCGGCACAGGAAAAGGCACTCGCCGCTGCTGGCGAATAACTGAAAGCCAGGAATTGAAAAGGGCGGCCCTGTGCCGCCCTTTTTCTTTTTGTGTTAGTGAATGTGGATGGAACAAAGATTCGACATTGCAGTGATCGGCGGCGGCGTGGTGGGACTTGCCATCCTCCGCCGCTTTGCCATCGGCGGGTTGAAATGCGTTTTGCTGGAGCGCGGAAGCGATATTCTCTCTGGTGCCTCCAAGGGCAACAGCGCACTTCTCCATACGGGCTTTGATGCCCCACCCAAAAGCCTTGAACTCCGCTGCATGAAGGCCGGCTATGCGGAATATCTCCGTATTCGCCAGAAGCTCAATCTTCCCTTGATCGAAAGCTCTGCCATTGTCGTGGCGTGGAATGAAGCCGAACTCGCTGCATTGCCGGGGATTGTCGAGAAAGCCCACAAGAATGGCGTCAAGGATGTGCGGTCCATCTCACAAACTGAATTGCGCCTGAAGGAGCCAAAATTGGCGCACAACGCCCTGGGGGGCGTTTTTGTGCCCGGCGAACACATCATCGACGCCTGGTCGGCCCCTTTGGCCTACGCCCATCAGGCCCTGGCCCATGGCGCAATCATTTTGCGAAACGCCGAAGTCACCGACGGGGCGTTTTCCCACGAAGCCTGGACACTGGCGAGCAAGCAGGGAAAGATCACGGCTTCAGTTGTCATCAATGCGGCGGGCAACTTTGGTGATCTGGTTGAAATGATGGCGCGCCTGTCACCTTTCACAATCAAGCCCCGCAAGGGCCAATTCGTTGTTTTTGACAAGCCTGCCTTCAAATTTCTTCGCGCTATCATTCTTCCCGTGCCCACGGCGCGCACCAAAGGCGTCGTGATCTTTCGCACCGCATTTGGAAATCTGGCAATCGGTCCCACGGCGGAAGATCAAGATGAGCGTGAGATCGCAACGTGTGACTCCGAAACCCTGCACAAACTCAAATCCCGCGCCATCGAAATGGTGCCCGCATTGGAGAGCATTGATGTTAGTGCCACCTACGCAGGCCTTCGCCCGGCGAGCGAGCACAAGGACTATGTTATCGAAGCCGTGAAGGACAAAAACTGGATTACCGTTGGCGGCATTCGTTCCACGGGCCTCACGGCATCGCTCGGCATCGCGGACTACGTGATCCAGCTCTATGATAAGAATTTTGGCAAATTGCCCAAGAAGTCTCCGGAACAGTTTTGGACCCCGGTTCCAAACCTGAGCGAGGGCCGCATCAGGCCCTATATGAAAGGCGGGGAAATTGTCTGCCATTGCGAGCATGTGACGCGCGGTGAAATCGAAACCGCACTGAAAGGCCCGCTGCCCGCTGGCGATATGGGCGGTTTGAAACGCCGCACCCGCGCCATGATGGGCCGCTGCCAGGGCTTCTATTGTTCAGCGCATATCGCTGAAATTACCAGGGGGCGCTTCAATGGAAAGCCATGATGTAATCATCGTGGGCGGCGGTCCCACGGGCCTGAGTGCTGCGCGGCGCCTGACTGATCTCGGAATCCGCGATGTTGTGGTCCTTGAGCGCGAGGCGCTGGCAGGTGGCATCCCGCGCCATTGCGGGCATCTGGGTTTTGGCTGGCAAAGCCACAAACGCCTGTGGACCGGCCCGCGCTTTGCCGCCGAACTTCGCAAATCCGCCAAGGGCCTCGATGTCAGAACTGCAGCGACCGTGCTTGAACTTCTGAAAGATGGTCAGTTGCGCATTCAAACCCCTTCCGGCCTTGGCGAGATGACAGCAAAACACATTCTTATCGCTACCGGCACCCGTGAAACGCCCCGCTCAGCCCGCCTCGTGGGCGGCAGCCGCCCGCAAGGGGTGATGAATACCGGCGCCCTGCAACAGCATGTCTATCTCCACCACAACAGGCCCTTTGCGCGGCCGGTTATTATCGGCAGCGAACTCGTCTCGTTCTCGGCACTGCTGACCTGCTGGCACCTGGGCATCAGGCCCATTGCCATGCTGGAGGAGAATCCACACATTTCAGCCCCGCGCCCCGGCGATCTCATCGCCAGATTTTTTTTCGGCGTACCGGTTCGAACCTCCACCAAACTCATTGCCATTGAAGGCCGAAAGAATGTTGAAGCCGTTGAAATTGAGCGCCGTGGCAAGCGTGAACGCATCATTTGCGATGGCGTAATCTTCACCGGGCAATTCAGGCCTGAAACCGCATTGATCCCAACCGGCCTGCCTTCAGAAAAATTCTCAAGCGCCGGAAATGTTCTGGGCCCGCTCAAGACTTCGGGCGAATGCTGGCAACAGGGCGTCCTGGCGGCTGAGACAATCGCGAAGGGGCTGGCATGAAGGTTGTTGCCATTGACCAGGGAACGACTGGAACCAAATCCTTCACCCTCGATGAAACAGGTCGTTTTGAATCCATAGCCTCATTTGAACACCAGCAGATTTACCCTCAAGCGGGTTGGGTTGAGCATGACTCGGAAGAATTGCTGCGCAATGTCAGGGCCTGCTTGGAAGCTGCAGGCAAGGTCGATGCCATCGGTATCGACAATCAGGGCGAAACGGTGGTTGCCTGGGATGCGAAGACTGGTAAGCCGATTTATAATGCCATCGTCTGGCAAGATGATCGCACGCAAGATATAACAGCAAAGCTGAAGGCGGGTGGTGCGGAGGAATTGACGAAGGCTCGCGCTGGCCTGCCGCTTGATCCCTATTTTTCAGCAAGCAAGCTGCGCTGGTTCATTGACAACGTCGATGAAGCCACGACCCTTCTCAAGCAAGGCAGCTTGCGCCTTGGAACCAGCGATGCATTTTTCCATGATCGCCTGACCGGAACTTTTGCAACCGATGTGACAACCGCCTCACGCACCAGTCTCATGTCACCGGAAACTTGCAACTGGGACTCTGAACTTTGCAAACTTTTTGGCGTGCCCGTGGAATGCCTGCCCGAAATCAGATCAACCGCAGGTGATTTTGGACAGGTTGGGAAAACACCCGTGACCGCCAGTCTGGTTGATCAGCAGGCAGCCCTCTTTGGTCATGGCTGCCCCACGAAGATTACGTTTGGGACTGGTGCCTTCGCGCTCACGGTTACAGGAGGCGTCCGCGTCGATGGGTCGAAATTTGGCATCCTTCCAACCGTCGCATGGAAAATAAAAAATGAGCCACTGCATCGCGCCATTGAAGGCGGTGTCTACAATGCCGGCTCAGCAGTGAACTGGGCGAGGGGGCTTGGACTGTTCAAGGAATTTTCCGAAATCGCAAGTTTCGAAATGCCAGCAGCCCTGTCGCGCAATCTCATCTTTGTACCTGCCTTGTCTGGTCTCGCTTGCCCCCATTGGGATCGCGGCGCGGCGGGCCTGTGGATTGGTATGGGATTGGATACGACAGCAAAAGACCTCATGCAGGCTGTGCTGGAAGGAATAGCCCTGCGGGCTTCTGAAGTGATTGCAGCCATGAGCGAACTCACGTTACTCGGAAATGTGATCTCGATTGATGGTGGCCTCACCAAGAATCCCTACTTCAACCGGTTTCTCGCCAACGCGCTTGGAAAGACTGTAATCGTTCAGGAATCACCCGAACTCACCGGCCTCGGCACGGCCCGCATGGCGATGCGCGGAGCTGGCGTAAAAACATTACCGCCTCTCCCCGCGCCCCGAGCAGAGATCACTCCGAATGCACCGCTGAGTCAGGAATTGAAGCAGCGTTTTTCAGAGGCCGTAAAGCGCGCGAAGAACTGGAAGTAGCTAAGCCGCAATCACTTCATCGGCATTAGGAGCACGGGCACCGCTGGCCATCACCAATCCTTCAGCTCCATCAAGTGCACCTGGCGTAAGTTCAACTGCAAGGAACCGGTTGCGCTCGACAGGCCCCGGTAAATGTAAATCCGCAACGAATTTGCGATTGAAACCAAAGCGGCTGTAGTAGGGTTGGTCACCGACCAGCAACACGGAAGCATGGCCCAGAACCTTCGCCATGTTGAGTGCATGGGTCATGAGTTCCCTGCCAATGCCGCGTCTTTGATAACGGGCATCCACTGCCAAAGGGCCAAGCAAGAGCGAGGGCCCGGCGGAACCCGCAATCACGTTCCACATCCGCAGTGTACCGATCACCCGTCCCGATTTGCTCAGGGCCGTGAATGCCAAACCTTCGGCAGGCAAGCGGTCATCACGAAAGCGTTGCGATGTCTTGCGTTGACGAGCCCGCCCGAAGGCCCGGTCAAGCAGCGCCTCACGAGCGGTAACGTCAGTTGAATTTTCAGCGCGAATGGTGACCATGACAGCCTCCAACAATTTGATGATGAGATGAACTAAATGATGAAAGCTTGCAGCGGCGTGAAGCCGTTGAAAGCCACCGACGCATAGGTCGTCGTATAGGCTCCAGTGGCCTCAATCAGCACTTCATCACCAACGCTCAGCGTCACCGGCAAGTCATAGGGTGTCTTTTCATAAAGCACGTCCGCTGAATCGCAGGTTGGCCCGGCAATCACACAAGGGGCCTTGGCATCGCTATCACGAGTTGTGGTGATGGGATAGCGAATGGCTTCATCCATGGTTTCAGCCAGGCCGCCGAACTTGCCGATGTCGAGATAGACCCAACGCTGGTTGTCGTTGGCGTGCTTCTTTGAAATCAGCACCACTTCGGTCTTGATCACGCCGGCATTTCCCACCATGCCGCGGCCGGGTTCAATGATGGTTTCAGGAATGGCATTGCCAAAGTGCCTGGCGAGGCCTTCGTGAATGGCATTGGCATAGGTTCCGGTGTTTGGGACTGCCTTCAGGTACTTGGTCGGGAAGCCGCCACCCAGATTGACCATGGACAACGTAATGCCGTGACCAGCCAGAGTATCAAAGATGGTCTTTGCTTCAGCCAGCGCCGTATCCCAGGCCCCAAGCCGTGTCTGTTGCGAACCCACGTGGAATGAAATGCCATAGGCCGCAAGGCCAAGCTCATGGGCGCGGAGTAGCA
The DNA here is from genome assembly GCA_964530965.1 of uncultured Aestuariivirga sp. Taxonomy (GTDB): domain Bacteria; phylum Pseudomonadota; class Alphaproteobacteria; order Rhizobiales; family Aestuariivirgaceae; genus Aestuariivirga. The sequence continues at coordinate 6,198 of CAZHCO010000296.1, forward strand.
CATCGGTCGCCATTTCAGGATCACAGCCAAATTTGCGGCTCAGTGGCCATTCGGCTCCGGCTCCATCGGTCAGGATGCGGCAGAACACGCGGGCACCCGGTGCCGCGCGGGCGACCTTCTCAACTTCCTCAACGCAATCCACCGCAAACATGGAAATGCCGTAGTGATGCGCGCGCGCAATATCGCGCTCCTTCTTGATGGTGTTGCCAAAGGAAATCCGCTCAGGCGTGGCACCGGCAGCAAACGCCATCTCGATTTCGGCAACGCTTGCCGTATCAAAGCAGGAGCCGAGATCGGCCAAAAGCTTCAAAACTTCAGGCGCTGGGTTTGCCTTTACGGCATAAAAAATACGCGTGTCCGGCATGGCTCGCGTAAAAGCTTTATAGTTGTCAGCAATGACTTCAAGGTCGACGACGAGGCATGGGCCTTCTGGTCGTCGGTCGCGGAGGAAGTCCAAAATGCGGGCGGTTGCGGCCATATGCGTATCTCCCAAAAAATAGAAGTTGAGACATCAGAGCGCTTTGAAAACCCACGCGATGGAGACGTGGAGCTTACAATCCGCTTACTGACTTTTCGCCTTGGCTTGATTGGGATACCCAATCGCACTGCGGGCAATGATAGTGGTGCCTCTCAGTAACATCAGCCTTTGGAGGGCCGACCGAGACCAAAAAGCCCGCACCGTCGTTGCTTTGGGGATATCCTTAAGGCACGTGCGACTCTGGGCAAAACGCATATGATGGATTCTTGTGTTGCAATCAAGAAAAAATTTGGGCTGAAGCAAAGTTTTTTATTAACAGCCGTTAATCTTTTGGTTCAGCGAACGTCTGCCAGCCCGCGAGCAGGCGCGTGATCGTGGTGATCAGGCAAAGTGCCGAATAAAAATAAGCCAGCACAGCGAAGTGCTGGGGCCACAGGCACATGGCCAGAAAACAGGCAATCGTCTCCGTCCCTTCAGCGAGGCCACCGAGATAGTAGAATGACTTCGTCGGATATTCCGTGCTCTTCAGGCCGCGCTTCTCAGCGATAATGGCATAGGCGAGAAAGCTCGAACCGGTGCCAACGAAAGCTGCCAAGAGCGTTGCTGCAGCAAGGGCATTGCTGTCAGGATCGGCGATGCCAAAGGCCAAGGGAATGGTTCCATAGAAAACAAAATCCAGGCCTATATCAAGGAAGGCCCCACGGTCGCTGGCAACACCGGCCCGCGCCACAGCCCCGTCGAGGCCGTCAAGCGCTCTACTTGCGAGCAATGGCACTAATGCCAAGGCGTAAAATCCAAGGGCAATGCAAAGTGCCGCGAATAGGCCAAGCCCAAAGCCCGTGAATGTAACCTGGTCAGCGGAATAGCCCCTGTTCTTGATTACAAGCGCTGCCCGGTCAATCGCCGGCTTGAGCAATTTCATGGCGTAGCGATCAAGCACGTATAAGGTCCCCTTTGTTGCTGATGCGAAAAACGCGCCCGCCGACCGGAGCGTCTTCACGATCATGGGTGACCAGCAGGGTTGGAATATTGCGTTCTCGCAGATGGGCAAAAACATAATTCCGGATGGAGTGCCGGAGCTCCGCGTCAAGCTTGGAGAAGGGTTCATCCAGCAGCATCGCCTGGGGTTTTGCCATAAGGGCGCGGAAAAGCGCAACTCGGGCTTTCTGCCCGTTGGACAGTGTATGGGGTGCACGGTTCTCCAGCCCTTCGAGGTGGGCGCTCGCGAGGGCATCGCTCACGAGGCCTTGCCGTTCTGCCGGGTTGCCGCGTGCAATGCCGAACAGAAGGTTTTCCGCAACGGTGAGATGTGGAAACAGCAGGTCGTCCTGAAACAGTCGGCCAACCCGGCGTCTCTCAGGCGGCAGGCCCATGAGACTGATGCCATCCAGCGTAACCTGCCCGGCGCCATGCATGGGAGCTGTGAGGTCACCTGCGATGTAGGCCAGGAGCGATGATTTTCCGCACCCGCTTGGGCCCATCAGGGTGACAATTTCCCCGGTCTCAATTGAAAGTGTGAAATTCTTGATGAGCAGCACATCGCCGATTGTGAGGCTGATATGTTCAAGCAGCAGGGTCATAGCGTTTTCCGGCCAAAGCGCGCCGCTGCAATAAATGCAAGCGCTGGCACAACGGCAAGCATGAGTGCAAGAACCGCCATCAGCGGGCGATTACCACCGCTTGCGAGCGTTACCGCTTCTATTGGGAGTGTTGTCATGCGCCCCGAGGCAATAAGTTGGGCTGGAACGAATTGCGCAATGCTGACGCCAATCCCTACAGCAGCAGCGGCAGCTATTGCTGGTTTCAACATGCCTAGCTTGACGTTCAGCAAAAACCGGTACTGATCCGTGTTGAGGCCAAGCGATACGGAACGATAGCGCGGATCGAAGGCCCGGTACGGTCCCTTCAGAACAATGAACACGTAGGCAAATACCGGCGTAAGATGGGCGAGGAAAACGCCAAACCAGGTGCCATTCAAACCGAGTTGAAGAAATGCCAGATACTGTCCATCGGCGATGAGGAGCGATGGAAGGGCGAGCGCCGCAATGGCGCAAGCAAGCAAAGCCGCGTCCAATTTTTCAGGCATTGTTTCAAACCAGAAGATGGCGAGGGCCAAGGCTGCAAGCGTTGAAGCACAGGCCAACGACAAGCTGTTCAAAAGTGGATCTGGGGACGTCACGAACAGCCCCCAGGCCGACCAGCGCCATTGAGCGGGGAAAAGATTGGGGTAGGGCCACAATGTGCCAAAGGACATGATGCACAGGATGACAAAGACCATCGCATAAATCGCAATGAAGAAAAACAGGAGGGCGCATGAAGAAATTTTTGGTGTCCGTCTGGGCGAGGGCCCTCGCGTGAGAAAGTTCCAGATGGCGAAAAGAGTAATCTTTTGCAAACCCCAAAAACACAGGGCAAGACAGGCAAGCGTGCCTGTCAGGAACAGGGCGCCAATAGTCCCGCGGGCGTTGATGGTCGGGTCCGCATTGTTGAGATCGGACCATATGATGACGGAAAGTGGCGGCGGCTGCGTGGGGCCGATGGCCAGCGCCACATCAACAACCGATGCGCCGTAGAACCAGACGACAAGCAACGGCCATTTCAGGCGCGGCAGAATTTGTGGAATGAACACCCGCAGCCAGACGGATGCACTGCCATGCCCCAGGCTCTGGGAGACACGAAAATGCCCCTTCAGCATCTGCGAAATATCAGGCCGCGCCAAAAGCGCGCCAATCAGCCAGATCAGGAATGGCACTTCCTTCAGAACAAGAACCGCAATCAATGACAGGCCATAGGGGTCTTGCGTCGTAACCCATTGCGGTGGGTCTAGCCAACCTGCAAAAGTTCCAATTACCCGTGCAATGAACCCGCTCGGCGTGATCAGGAATCCAAACCCGATGGCAAAGGCCAGATGGGGCAATGACAGAAAGCTGCCCATAAGGCCTGTGCCGCCTGACCATAATTTGCTGCCGTAAAGACCCGCCACAATCCAGAAGGCAAGCAGAGCCGAAATGACGAGGCTCAGTGTTCCGGTGGCAAGTGAAAGTACAAGGGCCGGCCAAAATTGCGGGTGTTCAAATAGAGCGATCCACGCAGCGCCGTCGCGCGCGCCATATAAGACGGCAAGCAATCCCGCGGCAAGCGGGCATAGCCACAAAGCACCGAGTGGCAGAAAACCAGCAAAGCTGTTCAGCCATTTTTTCATGTGCCGTAGGATTCAAGCCACGCAGTTTCAATGAGTGGAACCCAACTGCCATGGGGCTCAGGGATTGCCGGAGCAACATTCATGACACGCCCGGGAACATCGCTGCTAGTAAAGAATTTGGTTTCATCGGCGGAAAGTTTGCTGAGAGCAAGCACCGTAGGATCACCCCAGGTCTTGAGATCAGCCTTGCGGCCTTGCGCCTCGGGCGAAAGCAGGAAGTTTGCAACGACCTGCGCAGCCGCAGTTGCCTTTGAATTGATGGGAACGGCCAAAAAATGCGTATTGCCAATGGTGCCTGCCCTATGTTGCCAGGCAACTGTACTGGTCGGCAATTCTCCTGAAGCAACTAGATTGGCAGGTTCATTGGGGTTGAAAGTGAGCGCCATCAGCAATTCACCGTCTGCCATCATTTGCTTGAGCTGCGCCTGGCTTTGCGGAAACTGCTTTCCCTCACGCCACAAATGCGGATGCAAGTTATCAAGCAGATCAAACAGCGGTGCTACGGCACGCGCAAATTCCACTTTCCCGGCAGGCAAGGGAAGAAGGCTTTGATCCGCAATTGATTCAATGAGAGCTTGTTTCACAAAAGTCGTACCGTGGAAATCCGGCGGCGCCGGGTATGTCACACGGCCTGGATTGGCTTTTGCAAATTCCACAAGTTCTTCCATGCTTATAGGGGGTGAGGAAATCTTGGCGCCGTCGCCAAAAAAGGTGAGCTGCGCCATACCCCAGGGACTTTCCAGACCCTCGGTCGCTTCCGCAAAATCAACAAGCGTTGTGGGTTTGCCGACAGTGTCGACATATTTGAAATTTGGCAGGTCGCTGGCAAATGGTCCAAAGAGCAGCTTCTCGGATTTCATGGCGCGAAAATTTTCACCGTTGATCCAGACCAGGTCCGCCGAGCCTTCAGCCTTGCCCGCCTTCACTTCATCACGCACCCGCCGGACCACTTCCGCCGTGTCGGCAATTTTCACGTGCTCAAGTGTTACGCCGTAACGGGTCTTGAGCTGCTCTGCAGCCCAGGCGATGTAAGCGTTGATCGGCTCGGAACCAGCCCAGGCATTGAAATAAACCGTTTTGCCCTTTGCTTCCGCTTCAAGCGCGGCCCAATCCCCGGCTAACCCCGAATTTGACAAAAATGGCAGGAAAGTTGCGGCAACCGAGGCCTTAAGCAAATCGCGTCTGGAAAACTTCATTTCGGCTCCCTTGGTTGCCGTTACGTCATAGGGAGTTCTGCGGCGAAAAGGAATATCTCCGGTTTTCTTCTGATCAGAAATTTGTGATCGGCAGCTTCTCTTTTAACATTCAATGCTATTTCGCTACCCACACCTTCGCTGGTTTGCTGGGCTCGAATATGTAAAAATTGTTGCTGTCCAGTCCTTGCCAATCGCCACTGCTGCCATCCGGCCAGACAACGCGCATCTCGGCTTGAGCCGCATCGCCCAGCCCCACATGCCACCAACCGCTCTGGCCGCTGGCGTGGCCACCGCCAACAGTGATTTCGCGGCGCACCACCTGTTCTCCGCGCTTCATTTCAAGCCACGCGCCGATTGCATTGCGGTTGGCACCCGGCTGCTGCAATTTGACCTGTATCCACTTGCCCGCGTTGTCGCTCGTATTGCGCCACAGCTGCGCGGTTTCCCAGCGGTTGACGACCACCAGATCGAGAAGTCCATCGAGATTGAAATCCACCAAGGCAGCACCACGTGACGTGCCGTTATTGGCAACTCCTGCTTTGTCGGCTGCTTCCTGGAACTTGCCGTCACTGGCCTGCAGCAACAGGTTGTTGGGATCCTTCATCGCAAAGTCCGGCATCTTGGCGACATTGCCCTTGGCGATGAACAAATCCACCAGGCCGTCATTATTGATATCTTCAAACTGCGTATGCCAGGCCGTGCTGGGCCGCAGGTCACTGCCCATGTAAGGGCGGTGCGCGGTCACACCTTTGGCAAAGGCCACGTCTTTAAAAGTGGCCGGCGGCTTGCTGCCTTCCGGGATGCCTGCCAGGGTTTGCAGTTTATTGTCGGCCATGCTTGTCAGGAAATATTCAGGGTAGCCGTCGAAGTCGAGATCGTAACTGGCAATGCCCATGCCCCAAATGCGCAAGGCTCTCCAACCTTCCTTGTCGGTGTACAAGGCAGGAGCGGTGTTCGGCTCAACGTGCCAGAGTTGCTCCTGGCCGCCTTCGTAATACTCGCGATCATTGGAAACGCGCAAGGATGGCGTGCCGGACTTGTTCCAATCAGTGAACAACATCGAGAGCGGGCAAAAGCTGGGCTTGAGCGCCAGAGGTGCAGCAAACTGGCTTTGAGGTTTGCCATCTGCGGCATCGGGCCGGTGCAACCAATTGTCAGTGCAGGAGCCCCACGGCGACGTCTCCTCGCGGCGGTTGATGTAATTGCCAATCGCTATTGTGGGCCACGTGGCACCCCGTTCCCAGGTAGCGGCAAGCGACGTTGACCAGGCATCGCCGCCATCGAAACCGAAAGCTTCATTGGCGCGTTCAAAACGGCAGCTGCCAAGCCCTCGCATCACCACGTTTTCGCCAACGCGCAACAGCACGATGTCGGTGACGCCATCACTGTCGACGTCCAACGGGTATGCGCCCGTCACCGTGTCCAGTTCGAGCCCACTGGGTTCCCCGGCGAAATGCAATGCGCCGCCTAGCGTGCTCGTATTGCGATAGAATTTTGCTCGCGATGCGCCGCCAGCCAGCAGCATGTCGGCAAAGCCATCGTTATTGCAGTCAAAGGTGGCTACCCCGCCGCCAACCATGTATTCCCACTCACCCGCATAGACACTGTCAATACCGGCACTGCGCGTTTCCTCAACGAAGCTGGGGATGGTAACTGTGTTTTCAGCAGCAGTTGATTGCGTGAACCCGACAGCAGTCAACGCAGTCAAAGCAAATCCTAAAGTCATCAATCGCATGGTCTACTTCCTTGTGCGCAAAGAGTTTACGAATGCGCCAATGCAGCGCCCCTGTTCCAATCCGCGTTCAATCGCGGCGCGAAAATGAATGCCGCCATACAATCGCGAGATACCGGCTTCCTCAGCCGCCGCCCAGAAACTCGGGTAGGCGCGCGGCTTTATGCCATCGCGTGAGTGCGTGGCGTCCTCGAACGCAAAATTTTCACCGAACATGTTGGTCAGCACCACCGCCGCCGCACCTGATTGCGTGCTGTGGCCACTTGGATATTCGGGGAATGGCGGTGTGTTGATCAGCGACTCCCATTTCGGATCAATCGTCCGGCGGATGTAGGTCACGGGCCGCAACAGGTCGTACTGAAACTTGCTGTCCCAACAGCCAATAAATGCATCGGCCTCCGCTATGCCAAGGCGCACCAAAACGTCGACACCTTTGTCCAGCGCCACCTTATCGCGTTCGAATATTTGCAGTGCAATCGAAATCCAATGCCCAGGAGGAGTTGGCGACAGCATCGGGTCATCCGACCAGAACCGCGCAATGGCACGTTGCTCCGGGCTCAAATTCTGTTTTACCTCAAACACCTCAAGCGCTTCCTTGTAGAACTGCGAGGCCCTGTCTTCGCTGTATTCCGGTGGGGTGGGCAGCCCGCAACTCGCGCCATTCGGCATCGCAAAAGTACGGTTCTTCCCCCAGTTGGGGAGAAGCGGTTTTTGCTGCTGGGCAATCACGTTTGTCGGCACCCAATTGGCCGGGCCCATTGTCAACTCGTACTCTAAGGGGAAGCCCATGTTTACAATGACGGCCCCGCCATCATCGCGCGACCACGTTAGAACATGTTCCGCAACCGCGCGACCGTATTCTTCACTGCGGATCGCCACATCGGCAGGCAATCCAGCCGTAACATCCGAGCGCAATTTTGCTTCGAGTGAGGCAACAGCCCGTTGGCCGGTAGGGCCTGTGTTCTCAAAAAAATTCTGTACGGCAAATGCCATGGCAGCCTGAAGCACCACGGCCTCGTCGTAAGTCTTGCCTGCCTCCCGTTGCGGCGCAGGCGTCAGCCCGTTCAACTGATCTGCCAAGGATTGCATTTCGGACGAACCGGTCGCCGCCGCTTCAAAAGCGGTCACACCGAGGTAGGCAAACGTACGGCTGGCCACGGGCGGGGAATAGGTCGGCGTATGCCGCACCAATTCAAGGACCAGCTGGTACCAGGTGCGCAACACCTCTTCGGCTGGCTTCGCGTTGGCCTGTGCCACCATCGCCCCGAACCATGCCAAAGCGACTACCGTAGCCAGTAACAGTTTTCTCATGCAATTTTCCTCCCGGAGAATTCAATTATTGTTGCTTTTTGGCCCGTAGCATAAACGTCGCGGTCAAGGTGGCGCAAAGTTTCAACTAGGGTTCCCGTTGTAATCATGTCCTTGCCATAAGGCACAACTTCAAACTCAATATTCTTGCGCAAGTCATGAACCAGTCCGCGCCGCAGGGCCTCTTCAAGACTGTCCTTCATAAGTCCATATGCGCGCGTTCCCGGTCCTGCCAGGACAACCCGTTGCGGATTGATAAGCGCAATCAGGCGTCCGATGCCGAAGCCCAGCACTTCGCCGGCGCGCAGAAATGCATTTACGGCAACCGTATCGCCCGCCTCTGCTGCCAATTCCACTGCTCGCAAATCGCTGTCGAGAACCGGTGCGTGAATGTCAAAATCTGTTCCACGTCTGTCATTGGCCATGCGCATGATGCCGTAGTCTGCACTAAAGGCTTCGAGGCATCCATGCCGCCCGCAACGGCAAAGTGGGCCTTCGGGCAAATGATTCATGTGGCCGAATTCGGCCGCACGGCCGGTGGCACCGGAATAGACCGAACCATTGAGTATGAGGCCCAGTCCAATGCCATGCCCCATGAATACGACGGCAGTTGTCCCGCCATATCTGGTGCGGTCCATGCCGAGGAGGGCTTCGGCAATCATGTTGGCATTGTTGGCAATGCTGCAAGGTATATCCAAAAGCCTCTCAAGCGGCCTGACAACCGGAATGTCGCGGGCGCGAAACGCCGGGCTCCACGAGATTTCTCCGGTTATTGTGTCAGCAACACCCTGCACGGCAACACCGATGCGTTTGATCGAGTTCAGCGCAATTCCAAGTTTTTTGGCATTGCTTTTTATTTCCTGGGCAATACGGGGGCCGAATTCCTCTTTCGGAATTGGATAGATATCCAGGCGCAATCTTACCGGTTCACGCGTAGCCCCGCTGAAATCTGCAAAGACGAGCTCAACGCCATCGACGGAAATTGCAATGGCCAGAACATTGGTTGCCTGCGGATTGAGCGCCAATCGCGTTTGCGGCCGCCCGCGTTTGGCTTGCGTTGAAATTTCCTCGTCCTCGACAATTGAATAGACCAGCCCCTCATCAATGAGTTGTCCGCTGATTGAGGTAATGGAAGCAGGCGAAAGGCCCGTCTGGTAGCCCAGGGTAATTCGTGCAAGCGGGCCATGCTGGCGCAAAGTTTCGAGGACCAGCCCTCGATTCTGCCGCCTGACAAGATCGCTGTTTGCTTTCTTGAGCATGTGCTCCCAACACGGCCTCCAGCATTTACTGCTGAATTGTCATACTTATTTTCTAAGCTTGACTCGTTCCACGACTTGATGCAACATTTTTTTGGACGCTAAAATAAATCAATAATCGTCCATCGGCCACTGTTTGCGAGTTCCAGAACAACTGGAGTAATGGGAGCGTCCCGTGAATGGCTAGGCGATGAGGAGGAATCTAGGAATGAAGCGCAATATCTTAACATTGATGGCCGGCGCCCTGATGCTCGGCATGTCATCCATGTCAGCCATGGCCGCTGGCAAGACCATTGCCGTGTCGTGGAAAACCTTCCAGGAAGAACGCTGGAAAACCGACGAAGCCGCCATCAAGGCTGTTGTCGAAGGCGCGGGCAACACATATGTGTCAACGGATGCTCAGACCTCAGCGCAGAAGCAGGCTGCCGACATCGAAGGCCTGATCTCGCAGAAAGTTGACGTAATCCTGGTCGTTGCATACGACTCGGACGCCATCCTGCCGTCTATCCAGGCGATCAACGATGCTGGCATCAAGGCGATTGCCTATGACGTGCAGTTCGAAGATCCAAACGCCCTCTACATTACCTTTGACAACGTCGGTGTGGGCCGCATCATCGCCCAGGAAGTCCAG
>CAZHCO010000297.1:0-22948 GCA_964530965.1 uncultured Aestuariivirga sp.
GTCCGCAGGCTGAACGATGCCTGTCTCCTTGCGGCAGGTCAGCATCATGCCCGAACGCTTGAAGGGCTGGGCGATGTTTACAACCTTGGAGCCCTTCTCGCGCGTGGCGAGCGCCGATGGCATCCAGTCAATCACCACATCGGCGCCGCCGCCGGCCAGAACCTGCTGCGGGTTGATGTCGGGGCCGCCTGCCTTGATGGTAACGTCAAGGCCGGCATCCTTGTAGAAGCCCTGCTTCTGCGCGACATAGTAGCCGGCGAACTGCGCCTGGGTCACCCATTTCAGCTGTAAAGTCACCTTCGCCACTTCAGGCGCGGGCGGATTGGCCTTCTTCCAAATGAAATAGCCGCCGACGATTATTATCGCCGCAGCTAACCCTATCAAAATTTTCTTCATTACGATCGTCCTCCTCTTGCTCCAAATTCCCGCTTACCTCCGGTAAGACGGATGCCAAAAAGTCACTCCACGCTCTAGAAGCGTGAGCAACCCGTAGAATGCCGAACCGCAAAGTGCTGCCACCGCGATCTCGGCCCAAACCATGTCCAGCCCCAGGCGTCCCACTTCCGTTGAAATGCGAAAGCCCATGCCCACGATGGGGGTGCCGAAAAACTCTGCAACAATCGCGCCAATCATCGCCAATGTCGAGTTGATCTTGAGCGCATTGAAGATGAAAGGCATGGCGGCGGGAAGCCGCAGTTTCAAAAGCGTCTGAAGCCAGCTGGCACCATAGCTGCGCATCAGGTCGCGTTCCAGATGGCCGGAGGCCTGCAGGCCTGTCACCGCATTGACCAGCATGGGAAAGAAGGTCATCACCACGACCATGGCGGCCTTCGATTGCCAGTCAAAGCCGAACCACATCACCAGAATGGGAGCAACGCCAACAATCGGAAGTGCCGCCGCCAGATTTCCGAGCGGAAGCAGCCCCTGCTTCAAGAAAGCAAAGCGGTCGCAAAGCAGAGCCACCAGAAATCCCGCGAGCGAACCGATAGTCCAGCCGGGAATTACCGCGCGGATGAATGTCTGCACGAAATCCGCGTAAAGAATTGGCAGTGACGTGATGAGTTTTGCCCAGATATCCAAAGGTGCCGGAAGCAAAACCGACGGCACATTAAACCCGCGCACAAAAACCTGCCAGGCTACCAGCACAAAAACGCCAAACAGCGCGGGATACAAAAAGTCCCTGAATCCAGCAGCTTTCATGCCTGCGCCCCAAGCCTGCGGCCCACGAGCCGCTCTATTCCACCCACGCCATAAACAAGACCCGACGCCACGAGGGATGCCGCAACAAGTGCGGCCCATATCTGCACCGTCTGCCCGTAGTAGGAACCCGTGAGCATGCGCGCGCCAATGCCTGCCTGCGCGCCCGTTGGCAGTTCGCCAACAATGGCGCCCGTCAGCGCAATGGCAATCGCCACTTTGAGCGATGCAAAAAGAAATGGCAGGGATGCGGGAAAACGCAGCTTCCACAGGATCTGCTCGGTGCTCGCGTAATAAGTGCGCATGAGGTCAAGCTGCATCGGGTCGGGCGAAGTGAGCCCCTTCACCATGCCAATGGTCACGGGGAAAAAGCAGAGATACATGGATATGATTGATTTCGGCAAAAGTCCCGTGAGGCCAAGCGAACCCAGGACAACGATAATCATCGGGGCGATGGCAAGAATGGGAATGGTCTGCGAAGCAATGATCCATGGCATCAGGCTCTTGTTCAGCAGCTTGACATGCACAATGCCGATTGCGAGCGATATTCCCAGAAGCGTGCCCAGCACAAAGCCAAGCAAGGTTGAGGAAAGCGTCACCCAGACATGATAGACCAGCGACTTCACTTCCCACGGCGCCACTGTGGCTGTCGTCATCCAGATTTCTTGCACCACTTGGTGCGGCGCCGGAATGATCGGCCGATCAAGCCCCCAGGAAATGCTCAAGGTATTTGAGAAACCGCCGCCCGCCGCATCAATTCTTGGCTGCGCCACAACCGTATTCATGAAAATCGCGGCGATATACCAGGCGACAAGAATGAGCAGCACAATCACCGTGACTGGAACAACAGAACCTTCCCTGCTGCCACCGCTAGTCTTCATAGCTCTTCCCCGCCCGCAGCCCCTCACGCACCCGGTGCGCCACTTTCAGGAATTCCGGCGTCTCGCGAATATCAAGGGTGCGCTTTGCTGGAAAATTTGTTTCGATCACGTCAATGATCCGCCCCGGCCGGGGGCTCATCACCACAATCCTGGAAGACAGGAACACCGCCTCCGGAATCGAATGGGTCACAAACACCACGGTCTTTTTCGTGGCCGCCCAAAGCTCCAGCAATTGCTGGTTCAGTTTATCCCGCACAATTTCATCGAGCGCCCCAAATGGCTCATCCATGAGTAGCAGCTTTGGCTCAACCGCAAGAGCCCGCGCTATGGAAACCCGTTGCTGCATGCCGCCCGACAATTGCCATGGAAACTTCTTCTCAAAACCGCCGAGGTTCACCAGTTCCAGATTGCGCTTGATACGCTCCGAGGGATCAGAAAGCCCCATGATCTCCAGAGGCAGCCCAACGTTCTTTTCCACTGTCCGCCAGGGGTAAAGCGCTGGTGCCTGGAAAACATAACCATAGGCCCTGGCCATCCGCGCCTGTCCCGGACTCATGCCGTTCACTTCAATCGTCCCGCCGGTTGCCCGCTCAAGGTCGGCGATCACCCGCAAAAGCGTGGTTTTTCCGCACCCCGAAGGTCCGATGAAGGAAACAAAATCCCCGTCATTGACCGCGAGATTAACCCCTTGAAGGGCGTAGACCGGGCCGTCAGCCGTCGTGAAGGTGAGGCTTAAATCGCGCGCTTCAATCACGGCTTGAGCCGTCATAACCCCTCCCCGGGCAATCCTTGTAATTGCGGGAAAGCTAACTGCTCTTGACCATTTGATCAAGAATTATAAGGTAGTTCACAATGCCACAGCTGAAAACCAAACCCTTGGTCAATACGCGCATTCAGGCCCGAAACAAGGAACTGATCCTGGATGCGGCGCTTGATATTTTCTCGGCATTCGGTTTTCGCGGCGCCACCGTGGATCAGATCGCCGCCAAGTCTGAAATGTCGAAACCCAACCTTCTCTATTACTTCCGCCGCAAGGAAGATATCTACGTGGCGTTGCTTGAACACACCTTGAGCGATTGGCTGGAGCCCCTGCGCGAGCTCAATCCGTCAGGCGATCCATTGAATGAGCTCTCACGCTATATCTCCGCCAAGATGCAAATGTCAGATGCCAATCCGAAGGCCTCAAGGCTCTTTGCCAATGAAATTCTCCATGGCGCGCCCATGATCGAGAAATTCCTGAAGGGCCCCCTGCGTCAACTGGTGAACGAAAAAGCCCAGGTGATCCAGTCCTGGATTGCCCAGGGAAAGCTTGCCCCCGTTGATCCGTATCATCTGATCTTTGCGATCTGGGCGGTCACCCAGCACTACGCCGATTTTTCCGTACAGGTTGATGCCGTGCTGGGCCGCCGCGAAGATGCAAAGGCAGCGCAAAAAGCCGTCCTGGAAATCCTCCTGCGCGGTTTGAAGGTTTAAAGGCTCCAGTAATGCAGCGACGCCGGAATGGTCTTGGGATCAAGCGCTGATTTCACATCAATCAACACGCCGCCCTCCTTCACCATGCTTGATAGCCCCATCCCCGGTTCAAGATAGGCCCGGTGATTGACGGCAAGAATCAGCGCATCAAGCCTTTCAAATTTTTTCAGGGACGACATTTCCAGACCATATTCATGTTGCGCGGCAGCGGCTTCCGCCATCGGATCATGAACGAGGCAGGAAATGCCAAATTCCTTCAATTCCCCCACAATGTCGGGAACCTTCGAATTGCGCAGATCGGGCACATTCTCCTTGAAGGTCAGGCCGAGAATGCCGACCCTGGCGCCCTTCACCGCAATTCCAGCCTGAATTAAAAGCTTCACGGCCTTGCGCGCCACAACCCGCCCCATATCATCGTTGATCCTCCGGCCCGCCAGAATGACCTGCGGGTGATAACCCAGCTGCTCCGCCGCCGAAGTCAGGTAATAGGGGTCAACACCGATGCAATGGCCGCCCACCAGCCCCGGATTGAAGCGTAGGAAATTCCATTTCGTTGCCGCGGCATCAAGCACATCCCTGGTGCGGATGTTCATCAAGTCCATCATGAGGGAAAGTTCATTCATCAGGGCGATGTTCAGATCACGCTGGGTGTTCTCCAAAACCTTGGCGGCTTCCGCTACCTTGATGCTCTGCGCCCGGTACAACCCCACATCAATAATCGCGCCATAGACTTGGGCCACACGCTCCAGCGTTTCGGAATCCTCCGCCGATACAATTTTGGTAATGGTTTGAAGCCGGTGCTCCTTGTCGCCGGGATTGATGCGTTCCGGTGAGTAGCCCAATTTGAAATCAGTTCCGCGCCTCAGCCCGGAATATTTTTCCAAAAGCGGCCCGCAAAAATCTTCCGTCACGCCGGGATAAACTGTCGATTCAAAAACCACAATCGCACCTGCGCGCAAATGCGGCCCAACGAGCCGGCAGGCACTTTCCAGCGGACTGAGATCAGGCCTGCGATGGCTGTCGATGGGAGTTGGAACGGTCACCACAAAAAAGGAAACACCCTTCAGGTCAAACGCCTCATTGCTGACCCTGAGCGTTGAAGTCCTTAACTCTTCGCTCGCAATTTCTCCCGTGGCATCCACACCGGAACGCAGGGCATTCACGCGATTTTTTGAAATGTCAAAACCCACAACACCGGGGAAAGCCCTGGCAAAAGCCACGGCAACCGGCAAGCCGACATAACCCAACCCGATAACCGCAATTTTCTCAGCCCCGCGAGAATCCATCAGCGATCACTCTTTGCCCTGAAGAAATCCGCATACCATGGCATTGCGATCTCAACTCCATCCTTCACGCGATGCGCGGGTGAATAGCCAAGATTGCCTTTCGCCTTGCCGATATCGGCCCAGGAATGGCGCACATCGCCCGCCCTGAAATCCCTATAGATCGGCGCTCTATCGTAATTAATCTGCATGTTTCGAAGGGTCTCGCGCAGAATATTGAATAATTCGTTCAGGCTCGTCCGGTCCCCAACCGCAATATTGTAAATCTCACCCCGCGCCTCCTCAGGTGCCAGTGCGGCAAGAATATTGGCCTGCACGGCGTTAGCAACAAAGCAAAAATCCCGGCTGGTCTCGCCATCCCCGTTGATCACCACATCTTCACCCCTGATCATGGCGGCGGTCCAGCAGGGAATGACGGCAGCATAGGCCCCGCTTGGATCCTGGCGGGGACCAAACACATTGAAATAGCGCAAGCCCGTCGCCCTGAAACCATAACTGCGCAGATAGACATCCGCATAGAGCTCATTCACATATTTCGTCACCGCATAGGGCGACAGCGGTTTGCCAATGCGGCTTTCAATCTTAGGAAGATTGACTTCATCGCCATAGGTTGAACTTGAGGCCGCGTAGGTAAAACTTGCAACACCTGCAAGCCGTGCCGCGTCCAGCATGTTGAGAAAGCCCGACACGTTCACTGAATTCGTGGCAAGGGGATCTGCCAGCGAACGCGGCACGGAGCCCAACCCTGCCTGATGCAATACGTGGTTCACACCAGCGAGTGCCATGCGGCACGTTTCAGCATCCCGGATATCACCATCAACGAGGCGAAAATTCTTCCACGCCGCAGGCCCCACAAGCCCGCGCACTTCGTCCAGATTGCGTTTGAACCCCGTGGCAAAATTATCAAGTGCCACGACTTCCTGACCCCCGCGGAGCAGCACTTCCACCAGGTTTGAACCAATGAATCCGGCAGCCCCCGTAACCAGCCAGCGCTGTTTTTCCTTCAACCGGTCATTCATCGTTGCGCCAATATCATCACGTCCTGCAGCACGTCACGGGTTTTCTCGACTTCTTCATTCTTCAAGGTCGGATGGACAAGAAACATCAAGCTGGTCTCGCCCAATTCCTTGGCCGTGGGAAGGCGTTCCCTGGGGCGCCCGGGCACGTGATCAAAAGCACGCTCCAAATAAATTTCCGAACACGAGCCCTGATAACAGGGAACCCCACGCCCGCTGATCTCTGCAACAATACGGTCACGCGGCCAATCCGCTTTCAGGGCTTCAGGCCGCACGAATGCATAGGCCTTGTACCAGGCATGGCGAATGTGATTGGGGATCTGCGGAACCCTTAGACCACTCAAGCCGCTTGCTGTTTCGAGAATGGCACGAGCATTTCGCTCCCGTGCCGCCTGCCACGCAGGCATTTCCTGCAGCTGAACCCGGCCGATCGCGGCCT
The DNA here is from genome assembly GCA_964530965.1 of uncultured Aestuariivirga sp. Taxonomy (GTDB): domain Bacteria; phylum Pseudomonadota; class Alphaproteobacteria; order Rhizobiales; family Aestuariivirgaceae; genus Aestuariivirga. The sequence goes on from CAZHCO010000297.1 coordinate 6,290, forward strand.
GCATTTCCACCATGCGCCAATTGGAGCCAATACTCTCATGCAGCCAGCGGAACCCCGGCGGATGCTGCCGTTCGTAAACCGCTTCCCAGGATTTGCCGTGATCCTTGTAGGCCCACACTTTAGACCAGAGCCCACGGTCATTAGTGGTAATCATGCCGCCTTCGCCACCCGTCGTCATGATCTTGTCCTGGCAAAAGGACCAGGCGGAAATTTCACCGAATGATCCCACCATCTGGTCGTGATAGGCGGCTCCGTGGGCCTGCGCGCAATCCTCGACGAGAAAAAGCTTATGAACTTTTGCCAGTGCTCGAAAACCCTCCATCTCGCAAGGCCAGCCTGCAAGATGCACGCAAAGAATGGCCCGCGTTTTGGAAGTCACAACCCGCGCCGCCGTTTCGGGTGTGATGTTCTGGCTGTCGCGGTCCACATCGGCAAAAACCGGAGCGGCCCCCACATTGATGATACTGGACGCCGAAGCAAGGAATGTGCGCGGCGTCACAATCACTTCATCGCCAGCGCCAATCCCCAGAGCCCGCCAGCAGGCCTCAAGGGCAAGTGTCCCGTTGGCCAAAGCTACCGCATATTCCGTGCCACACCACGCCGCAAATTCCTTTTCGAAGTCGCGCCCTTCAGTCCCCGTCCAATAGTTTACCCGGCCGGAATTCAACACTGCACTCACAGCTTCAATTTCACGTACCGAAAAACTGGGCCAATCAGGAAATTGAGTTCCCAGCATGCTACCTCTTTGACTCCAATGGACGCGCCGGATTGCCTACAACCACTGCTCCAGGCGCTACATCTTTTGTAACAACCGCACCCATTCCAACTGTTGCTCCCTCGCCGATTACAAGGCGCTTTTCGTGGGTTCCCTGTTTAAGCATGGCTCCGGTCCCAATGTAGGCTCCGTTGTAAATCATGACGCGCCCGTTACAAGATACTCTTGGGCCAAACGTTACGAAGTCACCAATTTCACAATCATGTCCAACATACGAATAGATATTCGCATGGAAATGCCTGCCTATCCTGATATTGGAAGTTAAAGTGACATTCGCACAAAGAATGGCGCCCTCGCCTATTTGAACATCATCATAGATTGTAACGCTTGTTGCTCTGGCGCTAAACAACTTTCCACCCCCGCCTGCGATCTTGTCTGCAACCTTCTTTCTGGCGACAGCATTCGCAATCGCGATTGAAAACTGGCGTCCCTCTGCCAATGCGGCGTCAAAACTTATGATTTGGGCGCCGTTTTGAAATGTCCCCCATTTTTCGGGTTGATCGTCGACAAACACAAGGTCACAGGTATTGGCAAACCCCTGCCTAATCATTGGAAAAACTTCACGGCCAAAGCCATCAGAACCATAGACAGCAAGTTTGGTCATTTTGGTTCCTCTCTTCAATGTGAACTTCCGCGAAATGGCGGCATGGTTGCATGCCCATCATTGCTTATGCCTTGACGCCGTGCGACAGCAAGCAGCGTTTTGACGAGAATTTTGGCATCCATGACCAGGTTTCTGTTGTCGACATACCAGACATCAAGCCTGAATTTTTCATCCCACGTCAGGGCATTACGGCCATTTACCTGGGCCCAGCCCGTAATTCCGGGCCGCGCTTCATGCCTCCGCGCCTGTTCAGGCGAATAGAGCGGCAGATATTCCATGAGCAGCGGCCTAGGCCCAACCAAACTCATATCGCCTTTCAAAACATTGAAGAGTTCTGGTAATTCATCAAAGCTTGAGGCACGCAAAAACCTTCCAAAGCCCGTCAGCCGCTCCGCATCAGAAAGCAGCATGCCATTCTCGCCGACGGCGTTGCGCATGGTCCGAAACTTGATCATCGTGAAAGGTCGGCCGTGCAACCCTGGGCGTTCCTGCCGGAACAAAACTGGCTTGCCCATCCGCACCACCACCATGATAGCCAGTAACGCCATCACCGGCGCGAGGAGTATCAGCAAGCCAGCCGACATCAAGATATCAAAAACCCGTTTCATCATATGAGGCCTGCAAGGCGCATGGTATCGCGCGCAACCGATCTGCCCTCATATTTTTCTTCGGCAATTTGCCGCGAGGCGCGTGCCATGTCTTTGACCATGCGATTATTTCCCGCAAGTGCCATCATGGCGTCAAACAGGGCATCCGAATCACGCGGCGGAACCAGTATGCCATTTAGCCCAGGCTTAACCGTTTCACGGCAACCCGGCGCATCCGTCGTGATGATGGCACGCCCCATGGCCATTCCTTCGAGCACCGACCGCGGTGTCCCTTCCCGGTAGGAGGGCAGGACAACGACGCTCGCTTGTGCAAAAGCGGGACGTACGTCATTGAGTTGGCCAAGATACTCAAGTCCACCCGCAACCCAGCTATCAAGCTCATACTGGCGCACTGAATTTGGCGAAGGATCGGGCCCGCCTGCAAGAAGTGTGCGGACTCCAGGCATCAACTCTCGGAGTTTGGCCGCAGCTTCCGCAAATTCCCGGATTCCCTTGTCGGCCAGAAGCCGCGCCACCAGCAGAAACGCCGGCTTTGGCGGCAAGGGACACACCTCAAAATGCTGAAGATCAATCCCGGACCCATTGACAACACCAATAGTTCCGGCACCCTTCAAAAGCCCAAGTTCAGTAAATATGGCGCGGTCATCCGGGTTTTGAAATATGACGGCGGAGCACCGTTTCAGCGCAATCCTATACAGTTGAGTTGCAACTCCCCTGGCCATCCGGCGCTTGAGGCCAGGTCCCGCGACAAATGAGTAACCTAGTCCCGTAATCATTGCGGCAAACCGCGGAACCCCCGCTATCCGGGCGGCCAACGCGCCATAAATCACCGGCTTTGCCGTATAGGCAATGACAGCTTCGGGCCGGGTTTTGCGAAACAGGTTAACAAGCGACGTGAGAGTGATCATGTCGGAAAACGGGTTCACTCCTGTCCGGGAAAATGGCACGCTTCTCACTTCTACCCCCAAGCTTTCAAGAGCGAATCTTTGCGCTTCTGAGGGATTCAGCGATGCCACTGTTACCCCGTAACCCTTCGCCTTAAGTTCAGCAATCAGGTCTTTACGGAAATTGAGGAGTGACTGCGGTTCAACGCCAAGAACGAGAACGTGCCGGGATTCCCCAGTTGCGACAGCTTTATTCTTGATACTTCTGGTTTTCATGTGGTTCAGAAATGCCTGGATGAAGGTTTCAACGTCGCTTACGGTCTTGCTGCTTCCTCACAGCAACACCAACGCGTTCCCGGTAATTCGGTATCCCCGCAAGTTCACGGTCGTTCACGCATGTTTCACGGACATATTTTTCGAAACTGTCAATGTCGCGGATAACGCGCGCCGGGTTGCCAGCGACCACGACTCCATTCGAGACATCGCGCGTAACTACGGAGCCTGCCCCGATAACGACACGCGAACCCACGGTCACTCCCGGCATGATGATCGCATTGACCCCAATGAACACATCATTGCCAATCTTGATTGGCAAATAGCGTTGATAACGGTTGCCGTCCGCGTCGCGTACGAGCCAGGTACTGCCATCATGTGTCAGCAGGCGAACCCCTGACGTTATCGTGACCCTGTCCCCGACGCTAATTAGGAATGGTTCGCTGCCGAAGTTCCGGATATAAATCCTACAACCTGCACCGACCGTAACTCCTTTGCGCCGTGCGTGCGCAACACCGCCTTTCCAGAAGAAGGCGAACATGTCGGCTACTTCGGCAACTAGGCGCGAAACCCTGCGAAGCATGCTAGCTCTCCATCCCGGCTTCGCCAATCCCGCCGTTTGTTGCGCCTGAAAGATAATAGGCACAGAACGACATCCAGCCCAGAAAACCAACCAGCGAAAAAATGGCAACGGCGGTGAGGACATCGCCATGCCAGAGGAACGGCAGCATCACACCGTAGCGGACTGCAACTATGGTGGTTTCCCAAACCAAAATAGATCGATGCCAGGCCCTGCTTTGAAGCATACACATCGCGGGAATCTTCGCAGTATCGGCGGTAATTCCAATACCGAGCCACGCGGCCATCGCACCGGCAAGCCGCCATTCCTCGCCAAGCAAAAGGGCAAACAAGGTCTCGCCAAAGAGGTAAACAGGTGCCGCGGCTGTGGCGGCCAGAAGGAGCAGATTCAGCGAGTGCCGGCGGGCCATCCGTCTGGCAGATGGGCTATCTTCCCGACCCATGATCGGCAATGTTGCTTGCCGGTACGACCCGTTCAACAGCGCCACTGGCGCAATGAGCAGACGATATGCGAGCCAATACTGGCCTGCAGAAACGACCCCGGAATAATGCAGCAGGAGCAGCGGAAGCACATTCCACGATACCGCAGCGATCAATCCTTGTGGCACGCCGAAAATCGGATAACCAGAATAGCGCCGCCCAACGCCAAATAATTGTTTCCAGGAAGGCCAAATGAGACTCCGCCGGTCGAATCGCACTACGTCACGGATTGACAGCGCCAGCGCCGCCAAGGCTCCAGCCATTGCCCCTCCAACCAAGCCAATAGACAAAACTGGGCTCAGGACAATCTGTGTTCCTGCCGTAATTCCCGCCCGAGCCACGGCATTTTGTGCACTGACGCCAAAACGCTGCCGGTGGCTGCGCCAATAGGTGAATACATCAATCAATGCGGTAACCAGGGTAAATGCGATGGCGACACTCGCAAACAGCCAGCTGTCGATCGCACCGGCATTTTGCCCGATCAGGACAGCGACAAGTAGCACAGCGACCGGTGATACCACCGCGCTCAGCAACGCCGCCAACACGAGTAACGCGACTGCCTCGCTTTCATTCCGCGAGGCGGGAATTGCCATATGATATCGGCCATGGACGACACTTGCGCTTAAGGAAACGATGCACATTATGCCGGCAAGAAAACCGAAGCCGGCCGGATCGTAAATGCGGGCAAGTACTGGCATGGCGGCAACTGTAATGAGTTGGCCAAGACCACTGGCGCCAAACAACAGGACCGTGCGGCGTGACTGAGACATGGATGCGGGTAAGTGCGTCACCGGTTCATGCCCTGGCGAAACCTGGCTCGGCTAACGAACGCACGATGCGCTGCCGCACAAAGGCCAATAAAAGCGGCCAAGAACAGGGCCCGTTTTGCAAAGGTAAATGCAGTTAACAACTCATTTCTTTGGATGTAAAAAGTGAACTGCACGATTGCCACAATGAGACCTGCAACAACAGCGGGGCTGTTCACGCGCCTCATCACGCTTTCAAGTGCCGTCGCTACCAAACACAGTATGGCCACCAGCAGTGGTACTCCCAGCAAACCAAAATTCGCAAAAAACTCAGCCCAGATATTCGCGGCAACGCCACCGCTGTAACCCGTGAAAAACTTGAACTGAACCTGCCTGTTGAAGGAGCACAAAGCCGTATCGAAAACATTATCCATGAACGGAATGATTGTAACCGGCAAATAGAGCAGGTTGGAACAAGTCAGCCGGTAATCATAAGTCACGACAAAATCAAGAATTTTGAACGTGATGAACTGTTCTAGCCCCATGGCCATAGAAGACAGAAGATTATCCGGCGAAAGTCGCTCGAAAACAAGTCCATAGTTTCCAATTTTCAATGCAACATAAACTGACTTGTAGGCTGCCAGGAAACCGAGAACACCAAACGCTGACAGAAGATAACGCAGTTTGATCGTAAACAGCGAAGCGTTCCTGTAGAAAATGTAAGCGCCGCCAATTAATGCGATAGCAAAGAATGATCTGTGGCCGATGTATAGAATGAAACCGAGCCCGGCAATACTTGCACCAAGAAGATATAAATTCTTTCGCCAGCCAGCCAACAGGCTGAACAGGAATGCGATTACGCAGAGATTGTAGAACAACATGTGCACTCTGTCCGTGGCCTCAAGTGACTCCTTCTTGGCGTAGGAGAATAGTTCGGGGGTTGCCAGCGTGTAGGCCGCAAGCGGAACAAGCATCAGCTTGATGAGAAAGCCCTCGACTTCGACCGGCCCGTCGGTCCTGATTGTTTGCGTGCGCGGAGGCAGTAAAATAATCCAAATGCAGATGCATACTAGGCAGTACAGCGCCACCCAACCTGTCCTTGCATCGTAGTTTCGGAAGTACTTAAGGCCGTCCATCTCAATGACTTCACTGCCGCCCATAAGAAATGGGGAGAAGTAGAGCATAGAGGAAAGCAACAGGAGAACTTGCGGACTTAACGAGAACCGCGAGACATAATTGCGAGGTGCAGCGTTCACTGACGGCATCTCTGGAGTCCAATCTGACCGAAATAATGCCGTGGGCTCCGCGACTCGAGAAAAGCCGGCAACGCGGAGGGACGCAACAGTTCTCGGACACGAACTATGGTGTCAGCAAGCGCCGTAGGGGAAGGCACATCCGCTATCCAGACACCGGGAATATCCTTCATGTCTCCTGCGCAGTTGGTAGTCACGACACCGGGCACGCCAGCTGCCAGCATCTCCAGAATGACGTTTGGAAATCCTTCCGTATCCGATGTCAGCAACCCCAGATCGCAATGTGCCATTATGGCCACTGGATTTGACTGATAGCCACATAATGTCACTTGACCGTCGAGTCCAAGCTTGTGGACGGAGTCGCTTACCACGTCGGCAAGGGGACCATCGCCAATCATGACAAGATGCGTATTGGGCACTCCAAGATGATGTAGCGCACGAAGTGTTTGTAGTGCCCGGATTGGGGCTTTGATCGAGACGAGCCTGCCACACCAGACAATCTTGGTTGCCACCGCCGGAATGTGATCCAGGATATTGGTCGGTTCACGCTTAGCAATGTTAATTCTGTCAAGATCAATTGGGTTGGATATCACAAGACTCTTCGCCGAAAACCGGCCATTTGTATGCTTGTTAAGAGATTGTCGCATGCGTTCGGTTTGGCAAACGATCATGTCTTGGGTGCCATAGAAATGATAGAGCGCACGGATCAGCACCCCCACACCGCCGAAATCACGCTCGAAGATCAGCGTGGATTCGCGTGTTACGAGTCTTCTTGTGCGCAACATGCCAAGCCAACGTAGCAAGCTGCAAAATGCATTGAGATGGGTATGTGAACTGAAAACGAAATCATAGCGATGCCTGGCGAGAATGCGAAGCAGGGCAATCAGGCCCCTGCGTTCGTTGCGCGCCCCGGTGTAATGCAAAGTGACATTCGGCAACGCGCTGAGATGATCGAGCGTTCCTGTCCTGCTCCGGCTAAGCACAAAGCAATCAATGTGATCAAATTCCTTACCAAGCGCAGACTCTCGGGCAATCATTCTGGTCAGCTGTTCAGCTCCGCCCATGCGATCAGTGGGAAACAGGAATAACGCCCGATTGCCTTTGTTTCCCGATAGGGTTTTTTCGCGCGTTTTCAATTCAACGGCGTCCCATTTCTCAGGCTGCGCAATTGCATGAATTGTTCTCATTTCATGTATCCGCTGTTGTTCGACTGGCAAATTCACGTACTATCACGGCATCTCGCATTGCTATTTCCATGAGCTTCTTTATCGCGCCCTGGGAAACGTCATTCCGCTTCAGTTCACGGTCCAATATGCCTAACTCGTAGCCAAGCTCGTCCCAGGTCAAATAAGCTTCACTGCTGCGCATGATGCGCGGATGCGCAGTCTGTGAGATATCGCGGCCAATATTGAGCTCCTCGAACAGTTTCTCTCCTTGCTGCAGTCCCGTGAATTCGATCGAAATGTCGCCATCTGGATTGTCGGCATTGCGCAAGGTCATTCCAGCCAGTTCAATCATCGTCTTGGCAAGGCGCAGGATTTTTATGGGCTCACCCATGTCCAGCACATAAACCTCGCTTTTCTCGGCCATGGCCGAGGCCTGGATGACCAGCTGCGCGGCCTCGGGAATGAGCATGAAATAGCGGGTGACCTCCGGGTGGGTCACCTTGACGGGGCCGCCCTTGGCAATCTGCTCATTGAACAGGGGTACCACCGATCCCGTTGATCCCAGAACATTGCCGAACCGCACGATCGAAAATGTTGTTGCGCAGCCCCGTCGGCTTGCAAAGGCCTGAATGATCATTTCTGCCACGCGCTTTGAGGCCCCCATCACGCTGCTGGGGCGGACCGCTTTGTCGGTGGAGATAAGGACAAACAGCTCGACGCCGCCATGCATCGCTGCTTCTGCCACATTGAGCGTGCCCCAGATATTATTGCGCATGCCGGCGGCCGCATTCTCCTCCACCATGCGGACATGTTTGTAGGCCGCCGCATGAAAGACAACATTTACCGAGTGCTGTCTAATAATGGCGTTTATTGCCCCCGCATCGAGAACATTTGCCAGAATGGGCGTAAGCCGTGGACCTCCGCTGGCACCCAGCCGTTGAGCTTCAATTTCGCGATGGATTTCAAAAAGCGCAAACTCGCTGTTGTCGACCATGACAATTTGCTTGGGTTCATTGCGGCAAACCTGGCGCACTAGTTCAGAGCCAATTGAGCCGCCCGCACCCGTCACCAGAACAACCTTTTCCTTAACAGCTTTTTCCATCAGGGCCCGATCGGGCGGAACGGGGTCACGGCCCAGAAGGTCTTCGAGTGCTACCGGGCGCATCGCGCCCACATCCACATCGCCAGTCACCAAATCATCAATGCCAGGAAGAGTCTTGACGATGATGTTATGGGCCAGCAGCCTGTTAACAAGATGCCGCCGCTCACTGCGCTTCAGGTTCTTGCGCGCAATGATCACTTCAGAGGGTCTGCACTCCACCATCAGCTTTTCCAGATGCGTGCCGTCATGGACTTTCAACCCATCAATTCTCCGGCCGATAAGGGATGTATCCACATCGGCAAATCCAATAGGCCTGTAACGGCTTTGCCGTTTCAAACTGTTGAGCAGAAGAACACCCTCTCTCTGCGCCCCGAATATGAGAACCGGAATGCGTTCCTTTTTTGCCGTCACGCTCCGTTCAATATTCAGCAGCCATGCAATCAGGCGGCGCAATGAAATCATTCCAAGAATTGAGAGCAGGAGATAGATGAAAACGATGGACCGCGGGAATCCCGCTGTTCCCACGCTCAAGAGGTAAAGCGCCCAAACCGGCGAAACAAAACACTGCGAAATGATGAGGCGAAATTCAGCCTGGACTGAATGCGAGCGCGAAACCGTCTCGTAAACTCCGAAGAGATGGGCGCTCACAACGCTCAACAAGGGTGCTACCGCATAAAGTGAAAGAGTCCCGGCGGGCGGCAAGCTAAGTTCTGAAACCCGCAACGCATAGGCAAGCAATGAGCACATTGCCAGCAACAGGACATCCGCCAGCATCAGCGCGGAAATTTTCAGGCCCCGCCCTTGCCGTCTCAAAAGAACGGAAAAATCTTCTAAATATCTAATCATGGACACAGCAATACTTTTTTGTTCAAAAAAATTTGAACTTCCCAAAATTCCTTACGCCAACGCCACAAATCCGCGAATCAACCGGATCAATTTTTACTCAGTTTGAATCAAATCCAGATTGCTGATTTTCAGATTGTCGTACCAAATGCGGCCCGAAATATTCTGGTCGAGTACCGACTTCGCATCCAGAACAAGGACGAGGCGTTGCATCACACACGAATCTGCGGGAACGCTGAAATCCACTTTAAATGAACTCCAGTCCGAAGTGCCATTGTGCCGCGGTGTTGCAACCAGGAATTGCTTGGCCTCATTCACACAGAGAATCTCCCACAGCAAACCTCTTTCGTTTTGCAGATTCTCTGTTTTGACTTCGCCTTCCAGCCGGTAGTTGCCAGCAGTCAGATAGAGAGTTTGCGAAACGTCGGAAAAAGGTGAGGAGTTTTTGGCAAAGTCGATCCGCAGAGCATTGTCTGCCTGGTTGCTTCTCTTTGAAATGATCCGCACGTCAACATTCTTCCTTTCACGGAACGTCCAGTCAAAAAGCAGGTCACGGCTATTGCTTTCAAATCCGCCGTCAAACACCAGCCCGACTTTTTTCAGGTCCTGCGCCGGAAGACTGTTAAGCCAGACATAATAGGCCCGGTCATAATTAAGGTCAGCAAGTAGACGGACGATTAGCGCCCTCACCTCGTTTGCCCGTGGCGGGGAGGCAGTTCCTTTAAGCATCGCAAGAAGTTGAAATGGAACATTGGCATTTTCGCTGCCTCTTGCCAGATCGATCATGAAATTCGCCCGCCATGGCGGATCGGCTCCGAGCACATCGGCCAGTGCGGGCAATGCGCCTGGGTGCGCGGCAAATGATCCGAGCAGGGGAAACAACGTCGCCTGGCTTTTTCCCTGCGTCCGCAGTACAGCATCCAGAATTCGGACTGACTGCGCATAGTCCTGTTTCCGGAGTGAAATATCTAGCGCCAGCGCTTGGGACTCAACATCTCGAAGTGACCTCTGCGCGGCTATGAGTGCCAGCGCATCGCTTCGGGTGCCATCTCCTGAAGCATTCCAGTAAATCGCCAGCTTTTTCAGGACGCTGCTATCAAGCGGCTCGGAAACCAATTCGCTTTCGAGTCTCCCGATTGTGCCGCCGCGCTCCGCGATGCTAAGTTTGTCGGCAATAGCCTTGATCTCCAGCAAGTTGGGAAATGGACCGGGCTTGCTCACGTGCTGATTTATGGTGAGATAGAAAAGAACAGCGCCAAGCAGGAAAATGAGAGGAAGATGGGCCCCCTGCAGCAGACGAATCCGCACGGTGGATTCATTGCCTGCCCAGTCTGTCGTATGCGCCGCTACCATTGTTGCTGCCCCAATGGTCCAAGGAAATGGAACATATTCGTCAAAGCAAAGCCGCCGGGCTGGCGAAATGCAAGAAACACGACAAATGAAAGCCCAAGAATAATGACGCCCTGTCGAAAGAAGTGACCACGCCTGAATGGCATTGTGCCATGACTTGCAAACCTGTGCCGGCGATATCTCCAAGCGCGCTTGCGCGGCGCCTGTACCAGACCCTCTGATGGCGGCGCGGTCTCAGGTGTCGAAGCGCTCCCTGCGATCTCCTCCCAGGCAGTCAACACCCGTTGCAGATAGGCGGCCTCCCATTTGTTCCGGTTAACATCTGGATGAAGCCATTTGAGCAGCCATCTCTTATGCGCAAGCATTTCGCCGATGGCCGCGTCAGGCTTCACCCCAAGCTCCCGGTAGCTGTCGCCACCTGACTGAAACAGGCAGTTTTGCAAGAAGAATATCGCCGCCTCCCGTATCTCCTGCAGTTCTTCCGGCGTATGTTCAGAAGGCGTTTCTATCTCTTCTTCCGAACCCGCCGCTATCTTGATAACGCTCAGCACCCTGGGCGGCAGGCCGTCGCGGCGCACCTTGTGCGCCAGCGCCGGTTGCCGGTAAAGTTGCAGGGCTATGTCAAGCGCGTTGCGTGTCTGCATGGTTCAGGTCCGTGCCGAAGGCAACGCTTTCGCCCCGTAGGTGTGGTAGTCATACTCTCCGTAGCCATATCCATAACCAATCTGGCTCGAATCGAATTTGCTGAACAGGACACCGATTAGATTTGCCCGGGCAAACAGCAGGCGCTTGCGTGCAACCGCAACAATGCTCTTGCGCGTTTCGTTGGCGGCAATCACAAAGAGGGTCGCCTGCGCCACGCTCGACAGAATCGGCGAATCGGCAAGCCCCATCACCGGCGGCCCATCAATCAGCACAACATCGAAAGCCTCGGCTCCCAACGACAGCAGCGATGGCATTCTTGGTCCAGCCAGCAACTCCGCCGGATTTGGCGGAAGCGGCCCGGAAGTGATGACGGTGAGACCATCAACGCCTGAAGACTGCACGACATCATCAGGCAACCTCGCGCCAGCAAGATAGTTGCTGAGGCCAACGTCGTTGCGACACGGAAAATGCTTGTGAACGGAGGCGTTGCGCAGGTCGCCATCAACGAGCAGAACCTTCAGGCCCAACTGGGTAAGAGCCTTGGCCAACGCAATGGCTGATGTCGTCTTGCCCTCGGTGGGCTTGCTGCTGGTGATAAGAATTGTTTTTGGCAGACCTTCCGCTGTTGAAAATTGCAGGCCGGTTCGAAGCGAGCGGAACGCCTCGGCGACTGCCGATCGCGGATCGTTCAGTTCTCCCTCAATTGTGGCGCCATTTTTCGGCAGGGGGATAATTCCAATAACCGAAAGCCCCACGTCGCGCTCGATATCTTCGGGCGACTTGAAGGTATCATCCAGGTAATCAAGCCCAAAGGCCACGAGCAGGCCGGCACCAAGGCCAGCAATGAGGGCAAGAGCAAGATTTAGCGTAAAGCTTGGCGAACGGGGACGCTCGGGCAAACTGGCGCGATCCACAATTGAAACATTGTTTGTTCCCACCGTACCGGAAACGCCGATTTCCTTGTAACGCTGCAGCAATCCATCATAAAGCGTGCGGTTCGTATCCACTTCGCGTTGCAGGATATTATATTGAATGCTGCGATTTCGCTGGGAAACAACTTCGGTCTTTGTGGCGTCCAGGCGTTGAGTCAGCAGTTTTTCTTCTTCTTTTGCGGCAAGAAACTTGGATTTTATCGAGCCCTTGATGGCGGCAATTTCTCCCTGGGCCAGGGCATCAAGTTCCTCGATCTGTGCTTTCAGTTGCAGCATGGCCGGAAAGGCCGGTTTGAATTGCGCAAGTTTCTGCTGGTATTCCGCCACCAGTTCGGTCCGCAATTTGCGGTTTTCCTGAATGGCCTTGCTGTCCAGGATCTGTGCCAGCCCGAAACCTTTTGTGGTGCGCGCCTGGTCCCATTCAAGTTGCAGCCTGGTCCGTTCGTTTCTCGCTTCCGAGAGTTTTGTGTTGATCGCCGCCAAATCAGCTCCAACCAGGCTCTGGTTATCGTTCAGGTGGATAATGCCCTGCTGCTCCGCATATTTGACCAGCTGCGTTTCAGACTCCTGCAACTTAATCTTGAGCTGTTGAATCCGGTCGTCGAGAAATTTCCGCGCATAGGCAGAAGCATCGTATTTGCGGTCAAGATTGCTGGAGATGAACGCATCCGCCACACCATTGGCAACATACTGGGCCATTTCGCCATTGGGATGGTCAATGCTGATCTTCACCACCCGTGAGCCGCGCACCGGCGAAATTGACAGGATTTTTTGCAGGCGTTGAATCGTTTTGGCAGTGCGCCCTTCAATCGTAGGTTCGTCGGAAATGGAAGCACCAAAAACAATGTCTTTCATGATCGAGAGGACTGACTGTTCCGACGGGCCGCTAAAGCGCTCTTCATCCGTCAGCCCAAGGGTTGAAACCACCCGTTCTGCCAGCGTGCGGCTGGCAAGAAGCTCATACTGCGTTTGAAAGAAGTCGAGACCGCCGCTGTTTTCATCTGCCTGCACCGCCCCGACATTCACCACAGTGATGGCCTCGCGGTCGATCTGAATGGAAGCCGTCGCGCGAAACATTGGCGTCATCAGAAGCGTGACGATGAGCCCAAGAAACATGGCGGCGGCGCCGGTCCCGGCAATGAGATGGCGATGCTTGAAAATCGTGCGCCAGTATCTCTTGAAGTCAAATCCGGCTTGCGCGAGCGGCTCGCTTTCCCCGGCATAATAGGGGTAAGGGCTTCCGCCGGCGCGATACGCGGCAAGGCTGGCGCTGCCGGTCTGCGGCACGACAGACCTTGCCTCAGGTCCCCAATCGAGCCCGCGATGTGCTACGGCATTCATTTCAGAAAATATTCCCCAAACCCAAAACTTTCTTAAAGTGCGAGAAGCGAAAACAGTCCCGTCAGCGGCACCGCGTCCTTGATGTCACGAAGCGTTGTGCGGCCGGCCGATTGATCAACCATGACGACGTCACCTGCGAGCAGCATTGGATCTTGCGATTTGCCCGCCCTTATTTTTTTCAGGTCAAATCTGGCGGCCATGCGCTGATTTCCAACGGTTCTAAAAACAAGAATCCCTGTCGGGTCGGCCACATTGTTCAGGCCTTCCGCCAGCGCAATGGATTGCAACAGTGACAGTTGTCCCGTTGTCGGAAAAATGCCGGGCTTGTTGACGGCCCCATCAACCGTAATACGCTGGCTGGTGTATTCCTTCACAAATACGGAAACCTGCGGCGACTGCAGATAGGTGGCTTCAAGCTTGGCGGCAATGATGAGCTCAAGCTCGGAAGCGGTTTTTCCAGCCGCCTGCACCGTCTTGATGAGCGGCAGCGATATGGCGCCATTGGTGCTCACCTGCACGGTGCGCGTCAGATCGGCCACGCCGAAAACTGAAATTTCCACAACATCACTTGGCGAAATGCGATAATCCTCCGGGGCGGTGACGGTAAATTTTCCCGTGCCCTGGGCATTGGCGGCAAATAGCTTGTCAGCGCTTGGCCGGGCATTGCTATTCGCCGATGTATCCGCCTTGGAAATGCTTCCCGTGAAATCTCCCTCGTTGCCGCCGAAGCTGGGCTGGGAACCGGAGCAAGCCGAAAGCGCCAGGCCGGAAATAATGACCAGCAGCATCGTCAAGCCTTTGAATCTCTGAGAAACCATCTACCCCACCTTCAGCCAACGCCGCCAGGCTGAAACCTGTTCAACTGGCAATCCGGCCGTTGCAAGTACCGGTGGCGAGTTTTCGATTGGCTCATTGTCAAGGATATTGACCGGGCGCGTCACTACGAGATGCACGGCCTGCTCACGTCCAATGGCAGCACTTGCCATGTCATAGGCCTTTGAAAGAATGGGAGGCCTTGAAGTCAGATTATGTGCATCCGTTGCCATGATATGCACCATGCCAAGCCCCAGCATTTTCTCAGCCCAATACTTGGGCCGCTGGCCGAATTGGCCGGTAAGCGAACCTGCCGTAATCTGCATCCACACGCCGGCTGCGGATAAACGCTCAATGGCCGGGAAATTTGTTTCGGTCCATTTCAGTCTTTCAGGATGGGTAAGAATTGGCATGAATCCCGAAGTCATGATGTTAAACAGAAGTTCTTCGAGGCGCAGCGGTGCCACCGTATGCGGCGGTTCAAACAGGACGTAGCGACTCCTGTTGATCGTCAAAATCCGGTCAGCCTTGAGCCCCTGGATGAAATCTGGCCTCATATGCGCATCACAGCCCGCAACAACCTGCAACGGGATTTGGGCCTCAAGCAATTTCTGTTGAAATTTTTGGGTCCTCCTGCGGATATCCGAGGGCGAATTGTCGTAAAGGCTGGGCAAAATATGAGGCGTGCAGGCCATCGCCGCTATCCCATCAGCTACTGCCATGCGCGCCATGTCCAATGACGTCTTCAGATCAGGAGAACCGTCATCCAGCCCGGGCAGGATATGTGAATGCAGGTCAATCAAGCGATTCTCCACTGGGCACTTGCCATGCTTCTTCGAGTGGGGCGGCTCGTGGTCGTACCGGCCATCAATCCGCAAGCCAGTGCAAAAACACACATGAGCGCCGTGGATCGTAGGGGATAATCAACAAACGAGTGGATCATCAGAAGTGCGACGACAAGACTGGCGGCACGCGGCAGCAAATCATCAATGCCATTGCCGCCCCGCCGCCAGACATGAAAAGTTCGGGCGAAATACCACACGACAAATAGTCCAAGCAGAAACGCAGCGCCGACGCCGCCCTCTAGCCACAGTTGCAGCCAATCATTATGGGCATAGTTGACCAGACCAGCGCCGAGTGTTTGCGGTGTTTCATACATGCCGTAAACCGGAACAAATGTGCCAAGACCTGAACCATACGGTGCCATGTCTGCGGCAATGGTCAGGCTCGTTCTGGCGATTTCCAGCCGCTTCAGGTCGATGACATCCTGCTCGACAAGACGCAAAATGCCGATCAACCCAAATTCAACAATCACGATCATGCCGATAACGCCTCCATAAATGGCCGCTTTGGAGGCCATACCGGATGACTTTGAAGGCGAACGCTCCCAGGCCAGCAAGGCCGCGCCGAGCATGGCAAGCATCGCCAGGATGATTCCGGCCCGCGAACCCGCAACAGCAAGGCCGAGGACGAGAATTCCGTAGATGAGTATGCATCCAAGGGCAGCGGCGAATCCGTATATGGTGCCAGAACGCACCAGCCAGATTGTCCATGCACTCGCAAAGGGCATGCTGCAGAACAACAGGGCGGCGAGGTGATTGCGGTTGGCAAACAGGCCAACGGCTGAATTGAAATTGGCGTCCTTGAGAAAATACAGCGAACTCTCCGGTCCCTGCGAAATCTGCGCAAGTCCCAGCGCCACGCTGCTAAGCCCCAGTCCCAACAGAACAACCACAAGCCTGCGCCGGTCTCCCGTTGACAATGTCAGTGTTGCCAGAAACAGGGCAAATGCAGGAAGCATCGCCAGAATGCAGCCGAGTGTTGCCACGGGGCTTAGCGTTATTGGCATACGCGATGGATGCAATCCCGCCACGTCAAAACTGGCAACGGCAAATTGACGACCCGGAATTTCTGACCAAAAGGAAAATGGCACTGAAATGAGTTGCAGCAGTGGGAAAACAAATGCCGCGGCCCCGAGGCTCACGGCCCACCATGGAATTTGCGTTTCGCTAAATGGAATCAGCCTGGACAGGGCGATGACAAGAATGACAACGCCGGCAAGCTGCATGGCAACCCGCAAGCCCGGTGCTGCCTGTCCCAACGCAATAGCGATTGGCACAAACAGAAACCAGGTGGCCACACCATAAGCCCAGAGTCGGGTCATCTTTCTTTAGGCTCCAAGCACCAAACTAAGAGTGATCAAAAGAAGGCGCTGCGAAAATCGCACCGGTACGCAAAGCTACTGGATTCACACGGGAAACTTGC
>CAZHCO010000298.1:0-3729 GCA_964530965.1 uncultured Aestuariivirga sp.
CGACCTCTGGCAGAAATATCTGCCCGATAAGAATTGATTTATGACGCCGCAACCGCTATAGCCCCCGCAACTCTAAAGGATATCTTGTCATGAACATCATTCAACAGCTCGAAAAAGAGCAGGTGGCCATCATTGCCGCCCAGCGCGCCGTGCCGGTATTTGGCGCAGGCGACACAGTAATCGTCAACGTGAAAGTCGTTGAAGGCGAACGTACCCGCGTGCAGGCCTATGAAGGCGTGTGCATCGCCCGTTCCGGCGGCGGCATCAACGAGAATTTCACCGTTCGCAAGATGTCCTACGGCGAAGGCGTTGAGCGTGTATTCCCCGTGTACTCCCCGCTGATCGACTCGATCAAGGTTGTGCGCCGTGGCGAAGTGCGTCGTGCCAAGCTGTATTACCTGCGTGACCGCACCGGCAAGTCGGCCCGCATCGTCGAACGCCGCGCAAGCGAATTTGAAGACCAAGTGGACATGGAAGTCGCTGCTTCCACAGCCGTCAACGCCGCCGCCAATGCGGAAACCAAAACCAAGGCCAAAGCGGAAGCCAAGGCCAGCGGCAAGAAGAAGTAATTTTCGCGGCTAGGCACATGTCAAAGGCCGGCAGTAATGCTGGCCTTTTTCTTTTGGAGTTTGCCCATGACCGATTATCTTAAAGTCAATCTCGCCAACTGGAATGATCGCGCCGCCATCCATTACAAGGACGCGGCGGGCGGTTATCGCGTGAAGGAATTTTTGGCAGGCGAAGATAATCTGCACCCGATTGAGGACCGCGAAATCGGTGATGTCAAAGGTCTTCGCATTGCCCACCTGCAATGCCACTTCGGCATCGATACGCTTTGCCTTGCGCGCCGGGGTGCCACCTGCGTGGGCCTTGATTTCTCACCCGTGGCCATTGCGGCGGCACGTGATTTGCAAAAACAAACCGGACTTAATGCAAGTTTCGTAGAGGGCAATGTTTATGGCGCCCGCGAATTGATCAAAGGTCACTTCGACATGGTCTATGTCACCTGGGGAGCTATCAACTGGCTGCCGGATATCGCGCGCTGGGCGCAAGTTGTAGCGTCGTTGCTGAAACCAGGTGGAACGCTCTATCTGCTCGAAGGCCATCCGTCTCTGATGACGACCGACGAAAAAACTCCGGAGTTGCGGTTTGGTTATGACTGGCGGACACCGCAAGACAAGCCGCTTATCATGAACGAGGCCACGACTTACACGGGTGACACAGCACCTGTTACCCATACCACAACTCATGAATGGGTTCATCCCTTGAGCGACATCATCAATGCGGTAATCGGCTCCGGCATGAGGCTCGATTATCTGCATGAGCACGAGGAACTGGCCTGGGAGTTTGCGCCGATCATGGTGCCAGTCGAAGGCAAGCGTCGCATGTGGGTTCTGCCCGATGGGTTTCCCCGCCTCCCCCTGGCCTTCTCGCTAAAGGCGACAAAGTCCTGAATCTCGCAAGGCCCCATGCAGGAACGGGATTTGACATGGGCGCGGCAAGGACTAAATAGCAGCCATAATCTTCATTTTGAGACTTTTCATGGCCAAGCCACGCACTTTATACGACAAGATCTGGGACGATCATCTGGTTCACGAGGCAGAGGATGGCACCTGCCTGCTCTATATCGACCGGCATTTGGTCCATGAAGTGACCTCCCCGCAAGCCTTTGAGGGCCTGCGCCTGTCGGGCCGCAAGGTGCGCCACCCGGAACGCACCCTTGCCGTAGTTGACCACAATGTGCCAACCACAGACCGCAGCAAAGGCATTGCCGAGGAAGAAAGCCGCATTCAGGTTGAGACGTTGGCAAAAAATGCCAAAGATTTCGGTGTCGAGTATTTCCATGAGCGCGACAAGCGCCAGGGCATTGTCCATGTCGTAGGCCCCGAACAGGGCTTCACGCTGCCCGGCACCACAATTGTCTGCGGCGACAGCCACACGTCTACCCACGGCGCTTTCGGCGCGTTGGCCCACGGCATCGGCACCTCCGAAGTTGAGCATGTGCTGGCGACACAGACGCTGATCCAGAAAAAAGCCAAGAACATGCTGGTTGATGTCACCGGCAAGCTCGCGCGCAGCGCCACGGCCAAGGACATCATCCTGTCCATCATCGGCGAAATCGGCACCGCAGGCGGCACCGGCTCCGTCATCGAATTCGCCGGCGAAGCCATCCGCGATCTTTCCATGGAAGGCCGCATGACCATCTGCAACATGACCATTGAAGGTGGCGCGCGCGCTGGGATGATTGCCCCCGACCAGAAGGCCTATGATTATCTCCATGGCAGGCCGAAGGCACCAAAGGGCGAAGCCTGGGATAAGGCGCGGGCGTACTGGGATAGTCTGCACACGGATGAAGGCGCCCATTTCGACCGCATCGTGAAACTTGATGCGGCTTCCCTGCCGCCCATCGTTTCCTGGGGCACCTCGCCAGAAGATGTGGTGTCGGTTGCCGGTTCCGTTCCGAACCCCGATGACATTGCGGATGAAGGCAAGCGCCAGTCGAAATGGCGGGCACTTGATTACATGGGCCTGAAGCCCGGTCAGAAAATGACTGATATTGCGCTCGACGTCGTCTGGATCGGCTCCTGCACCAATGGCCGCATCGAAGATCTGCGAAATGTTGCAGGCATGGTTAATGGCAAGAAAATCGCGGGCAGCCTGGCCTATGCCATGATTGTTCCGGGCTCTGGCCTCGTGAAGGAACAGGCCGAAGCAGAAGGACTGGACAAAATCTTCAAGGCGGCGGGCTTTGAGTGGCGTGAACCCGGCTGTTCCATGTGCCTTGGCATGAATCCGGACCAGCTAAAACCCGGCCAACGCTGCGCCTCCACCTCCAACCGCAACTTTGAAGGCAGGCAGGGATACCGCGGCCGCACCCATCTCGTCAGCCCACAGATGGCTGCCGCGGCGGCTTTGGCCGGTCACTTTGTGGATATCCGAAAATCTTGATTCGAACCACCCCGTTAACCATTGCTTCACTAAATTTTAAAGCTTATGACGAGCCAAGATGGTAGAGTGATTCACAAGTCAAGTGAGTCGCGTTGTTTGGGGAAGCATTTTGAATAATTCAGTTCAGGCCGATAAAAAGTTCTTGCGTCGTATTTTTATGGCCCTCGTGGTGCTGACTCTCGCCGCCGGCGGCATGGTTGGCTTCACCACCGCGCAAGCCACGACAGACACAAACACTTCTTGCACGCTGTTCTGCCAGTAAATTTTTTCTAATCCGGCAGTTCAAGCGGCTTCAGCGAATCGAAAAGATCGCCGGGACCCGGATTGCCAGCGTGGCATTCCCCGCCCAGGTGATGCATGATGCCCCAGGCCGCATTGAGCGCCGTTTGCACCGCACCCTCAACCCAGCCCGGCGTCCAAGACACATCATCGCCCGCAATAAATATGCCGCGCTCGGCCGGCGGCATTCGCTCCTGCATGAAGTGGCAATACATCCGGTGGTTATAGCGGTAGTGGCCGGGCAACGCGCCCTTGAAGGCCCCCATGAAATTAGGATCCGACTCCCACGACACCGTGATGGGGTCGCCGATGATGTGTTTCTCCAGCGCAAGATCGGGATATATTTTCTTCAGCGCATCTAGCGCCAGCTTGACGCGCTTTTCAACCGGCAGCGGCAGCATTTTCATGGCATCACTCATCCATGAATAGGTGAGGCAGATGACTCCCGGCTTGTCATCGCCATTGTCGAATAAGTAAGTTCCGCGTGTCAGCCTGTCAGTC
>CAZHCO010000299.1:0-8688 GCA_964530965.1 uncultured Aestuariivirga sp.
GGCCGCCTTCTCTTGAAGCATCCACGAATGCTCGTTTTCCTCCCATGTGTCCTGCGCACCGCCGAGCACAAAGAGGAAATCATAGGGAGCAAGATTGGGAATTTCCTGCCCTTCCCACAGGCGGACCATTTCCGGAACAATCCCGTCTTCCGCGAAGAAATCGAGAAAACGGCCGGGGTGATCATGGTCCATATGCTGGAAGACAAGCGCGCGCTTCATGGAATTCCTACTTGACCGGAGGCAGGACAATGGTCTTTGCCCTGCACTGCCGCGTTTCATTTTCGCCACAGGTGGTAAAACTTCCCGCCTTGTTAACACAAACCCGAAGTTCCGAAAGCCGCGCCCGGTCCCTTGCATTGCCGCATTGCACCGATAGCATGTCCGCAGTCAGCCCCTTGTTTGATTTCACAAAATCCGTCACCAGCTGCTCTGGTGTAATTGTGACAATGGCCTGCGGAGAAAGATAGCGTGCCGGAATCCGCAAACCGTCGAAAACCTGCCGGGTCGAATTGAAATAATCCACTTGTGAAAGCCCTGAGCACGATCCGTGTTTTTTCCATTGGTGAATGACCAGTTTCTTGGATGGCATGACATCCATCATCCCATCAATCAATTCTTGTGGAACCCAGGTTTCCCGGCTTGCGCAATATTCCGGCCAACCCCTGTCGTACTGCGGCCACAGCCCATGAACCACAAAGGCGAACCGGCGGCCCGGCGCGCACTGCTGGTTATCGTTTTGGCCAGCCTCCCCAGCGCAGTAACTGGGCGACCAGGACAGTGCCAGGACAAAATAGTCGAACCGGCCCGGCTTCTGAACTTCAGCCCGGGAAACCTCAGCGAGGCCAAGACTCAAGATAATCAGAAATATGGTTACTTCGCAGGAGGCAACGATTGCGCGAACAACTTGGACGAAGGCTTGGAGCGCGATTCGGGACATATCAGGGCGATTATTTTCCAAGAAGGATTGTTGAGATTCATTTCACAGCGGGCAAGCTTGCCATGGAGACATAAAACCTGCCCTTGCGAATACTGCTGGTCATTGGCGCGGCAGTAACAGTTCCTGTGATCCCGGTCCGCGGCGAAGACCCCGCCTGCAGACATAAGAGCCATGAGTGCAATATGAAGAAACCTTATCCCATTGCCCCCAGTCTAGACCATTTGGCACCAGCCTAAAAGCCGAATCAGATCAATTGCAGCTCAATTGCCTGGGGACCCCGGCCTTGGGCGTCGTCCTGAACATCGAAACTGATTTTTGTGCCCTCTGCAAGCTCCGGAATCCCCGACTTTTGCACGGCTGTAATATGGACAAAAATATCCTTGCCGCCCCCGTCAGGTGTAACAAAACCATACCCCTTGGCCTGATTGAAAAACTTTACCGTGCCATTCCTGCGCATAAAAGATGGCTCCTCTCCTCACCCGTCTTGGTCGAAATATGCGTCATGGAATGTTTTCCAGCAAGGGGGGAGCAATTCGGCGGTTTTTGGCTTGATTTTTGCATCCCATTCTTACAAGTTTAACTAATTGTTAACTGCTTGTTTGTGGGGAGGCTCAGTTGAAGAAAAGAGCGTTACTTGGGATGGCTGCGGTTTCCTGTGCCTGCCTCATGGGCAACAGCGCCCTCGGCAAACCGGCCCAAACAACCAAATACACCTATTACGCCATCTCTGGTAACACGCCGGGAGCAATCTACACCACGCTTGTCAAACGGGGCCCGCGCGTCGGTGGTGTCAAAGCCTATGCCGCAACAACTGCCGTATCTTCGCAATCGGGCCAGTTAGTGCAGGGTAAATATTGCAGTCTGGAAGACTACAGGTTCAAGATCGATTTCACCATCAAGCTGCCCAAGCTGAAAAATGAAGCTGCCCTCTCCGGAGTCACCAGGACCGATTGGAAGAAATTTTCAAGTTTCCTTAAAATCCACGAAGAAACCCACCGCAGCATCTGGCTGGCCTGTGCCGCTGAACTGGAAACAAGAGTCCATGGCATAAAGGCCAAGTCCTGTGGCGAGCTGAATAAGAAAACCACCAGGCTTTGGGAGCAGATGCGAGTGTCATGCGCCAAGAAGCAGGATGCTTTTGACGTTGCCGAGCAGACCCGCCTCCTGCGCCATCCTTTTGTAAGGCTCGTCCTCTCACAAGGGTCAAGCACTTCAAAGGCCCTCGCGGTGTTGAAGAAGAAATAGACTCTAGCGGAGAACGCGCGCTGCCACGGCCTCCAGCTTTTTCATGATTGCGGGATCACGGAATTCTTTTGCTGTCATGATTGCATGTTCGAGGGCCCGGTCCGATCCGATCGGACAAGGCGAATGCTCCCGGGGAAAGTCTTTTGCCAGACGCAAGATCAGTTTCTTCGCATTGCCGGCGTTAGCCTTCATCACCTCAACGACCTTGGCCACGTCGACCGTTCCATGGTCCTCATGCCAGGAGTCATAATCCGTCACCATTGCCACCGTGCAGTAGCAAATCTCAGCCTCCCGCGCGAGCTTCGCTTCCGGCATATTCGTCATGCCAATGACACTGGCTCCCCACGACCGGTAGAGTTGGGATTCAGCAAGCGTTGAAAACTGCGGGCCCTCCATCACCACATAGGTGCCGCCCCTGGCGAATGGCAAGTTTTCCGCCGTAAGCGTCGCTGCCAATTGATCCTGCAAGCCCGGAGATATGGGGTGGGAAAATGGCACATGCCCCACACAACCCGTCCCAAAGAACGATTTCTCCCGGGCAAATGTCCGGTCAATGAACTGGTCAACCAGCACAAACAGGCCTGGCGGCAATTCTTCTTTCAATGAACCGACGGCTGACAGCGAGACAATATCAGTGACGCCCAACCGCTTCATGACATCAATATTGGCGCGATAGTTTATGGTCGAGGGCGAATAGACATGCCCCCTGCCATGGCGCGGCAGAAAAACTACCGGCAAGCCGCCGATCTTACCACGGCGAAGTTGATCCGATGGCTTGCCCCACGGGCTCTCCACCGTTTTCCACTCCGCCAGTTCCAGCGGCAGATCATAAACCCCTGAGCCGCCGATAATGCCAAGAACAGAATTGGTCATGTCTTCCCCTTAAAACAAAATGGCCCAGCACAAGGCCGGGCCAATACTCTATCTCATTGCAATTCGACTCAATGCTGGTCGGCCCAGATTTTCTTCTTCACAAAATACAGGAGCGAGGCAAGGATGGCCAAATAGATCATCACCATGAAGCCAAGGCTCTTGCGTTCTTCCAATTTGGGCTCGGCTGTCCACGCAAGGAAGGCCGAAACATCACGCGCCATGTCGTCAACCTTGTTGGGCGCAGCATCATCAAAGTCCACCTGGCCATCAGAAAGCGGCGGTGCCATCGCGATGAAATGTCCATTGGCAAAGTAAGGATTGTAGCTCTTGCCTTCCGGCATTTCCTTCTTGATTTCTTCCGATGGCTCTTCGTAACCCGTCAGAATGGAATAGACATATTGCGGGCCGCCAATGCCATTGGCCAGTTGATTGAAGGTCCCGTACCAGCCGGGGCGAAACTTTGTAATCAGCGACAGGTCCGGCGGAACGGCTCCACCGTTTGCAGTAGCGGCCGCCTGTTCGTTGGCAAATGGCGATGGGAAGCGGTCGGAAGGCAACCCCGGGCGGTCAAACATTTCACCATCATTGCCTGGCCCGTCGTTTACCGTGAAGGTCGCAGCCAATGCCTTGACCTGATCAACGCTAAAGCCCGGTCCGCCGTGCTCACTCAAATTGCGGAATGAAACAAGTTTCATGGAGTGGCAATTCGCGCATACATCCTTGTAAACCTTGTAGCCGCGTTGGAGCTGCGCCTTGTCAAAGGTGCCGAATGGTCCTTCAAAGGAATAGGAAATGGCCTTCGCGTCCTTCTGGCCTTCGGCGGCAATTGCTCCGCCAGCGAGAAGCAGAAGTCCAGCGCTTGCGGCAGCGAGTGTTTTGAGCATTTTTTTCATCATTTTCCCCAAATCACTCAGCTGGCGCCAAAGGTTTTTTCTTCGCCAGCACATCATCAGATATGGATGACGGCAGCGGCTTCGGGCTTTCAAGAAGGCCAAGCAACGGCAGAATCACGATGAAGTGGAGGAAGTAATAGGCGGTGAGAATACGTGCCCAGAACACATAGCCTCCTTCGGCAGGTTTGGAGCCGAGATAGCCCAGGCCAACGCAGACGACCGCGAATACCCAGAAGAATTGCTTGAAGATGGGCCGATAGGTTCCCGAACGAACACGCGACGTATCCAGCCACGGCAGAGCAAAGAGGACGAGAATTGAGCCAAACATCGCAATTACGCCAAGCAGCTTGTCAGGGATGGCGCGGAGGATTGCGTAAAATGGCAAATAGTACCACTCGGGAACAATGTGCGCCGGCGTCACCAGCGGGTTGGCCGGCAGATAGTTTATGGCATGGCCAAGATAGTTCGGCCCAAAGAAAGTAAACGCCGCGAAAAGCAGCATGAACACCACGATCGCGAAGGCGTCCTTCATCGTGTAATAGGGATGGAAAGGCACGGTGTCCTGTGAACCCCTGACATTTACACCCGTCGGATTGCCATTTCCCGGTACATGCAAGGCCCAGATATGGAGACCCACAAGACCCGCCAGAACAAATGGCAAGAGGTAGTGCAGTGAGAAGAAGCGGTTCAATGTCGGGTTATCAACCGAGTATCCGCCCCACAGCCAGGTCGTAACCGACTCGCCCACAAACGGAATGGCCGAGAACAGGTTGGTGATGACCTTGGCGCCCCAGAAACTCATCTGGCCCCAGGGCAGAACATAACCCATGAAGGCCGTGGCCATCATCACGAGATAAATCAGCACGCCGATCATCCACAAAACTTCGCGCGGCGCCTTATAGGAACCGTAATACATGCCCCGGAACATATGAACATACACTGCAATAAAGAACATCGAAGCGCCGTTCGAATGCAGGTAACGCAGCAGCCAGCCGTAATTCACGTCACGCATGATGTGCTCAACGGAGTCGAACGCCATGTCGACATGGGCCGTGTAGTGCATCGCCAACACGATGCCAGTGATAAGCTGAGCCACCAGCATGATGGCCAGAATGCCACCGAAGGTCCACCAGTAGTTAAGGTTCTTCGGCGTAGGGAAATCCAAAGCCTGGACCTGCACCAGCTCCATGACCGGGAGCCGCTCGTGCATCCATTTGCCAAAAGCGCTCTTCGGTTTGTACTTTGACGGACCGCTCATAAATCTTGCCCCAATTAACCGATGAGAATTTTTGTGTCGGAGAGATATTCATATTTAGGCACGAAAAGATTCTCTGGTGCCGGACCCTTACGAATGCGTCCTGCCGTATCATAGTGCGAACCGTGGCACGGGCAGAACCAGCCGCCCAACTTTGCGCTGCCTTCCACCACCCCATAGTCACCTTGATTGCCAAACGGAACACAGCCCAGGTGCGTGCAAACGCCCATCATAACAAGAAAATTTTCCTTGCCGCCCACGACACGGTTTTCGTCGGTAGCCGGATCGCCTTCCTTCACGTTGGCGCTGCGGGCGGCCGGATCTTTAAGCTCTTCAAGTTTTACAGATTTCGCCGCTTCGATTTCTTTCGCCGTGCGGTGGCGGACAAAAACCGGGTTTCCGCGCCACTTCAGCGTAATCTCCTGGCCTTCGGCGATCGGGGCCAGATCGACTTCGATTGTAGCCATGGCCAGAACCGAGGCGTCCGGATTCATCTGGCTGATAAAAGGCCAGGCAGTAAGCGCTGCCCCAACTGTCGCCACCGCTCCGGTCGCAATGAATAGAAAATCCCGCCGATTTACATCCGCATGTACCGCTGTGGACACGTTTTTGTTCCCTCGTGTTGCCCGCCTGCGCCTGAAAGACAAAGCCACTTTGGCGCATAAACTCTGGCGGTTTTGGCACTGGCCACGAAAGTTGTCTAGCCATGAGTTGTCGCAGTACTGGCAGATTTTGCGCCTCCCCAAAACATTGGCTAAAAGCGGGGAATCATGATCGAAATTGCTCTTTTCCAGCCCGACATTGCGCCCAACGCCGCAACCATTATCCGCATGGCCGCCTGCTTCGGCCTGAAAGTCACAATTATCGAACCCGCCGGCTTTGCCTGGACCGATTCTTCGTTTCGGCGAGCAGGCATGGATTATTTGGACCGCGCCGTTGTCCATAGGTGCTTCTCCTGGCAGGCATTCCGAGAGGAAACCCAAGGCCGCCGATTGGTACTCGCCTCAACCAAAGCCGAAACCCCCTACTCCCAATTCAATTTTAACAAAGGAGACATAATTCTCATGGGGCAGGAAAGTGCAGGCGTGCCACCGGAGGTCCACGAGTCGGCAGATGCCCGCATTCTGATTCCCATGAGGCCGGGCGAGCGTTCCCTCAATGTCAGCCTCGCCTGCGCCATGGTGACAGGTGAGGCACTGCGCCAAACCGCTGGCTTTCCAAATCCCTGAGCCGTATGAAATCACCCGCAATGTCCAAAATTGAAACCCAGAAGAACACCGCCCGCACTTGGTTCAAAACCCTGCGGAATAGGATTGTTGTCGAGTTTGAAAAACTTGAAGATGAACTGGTTGACACCTCGCCTGCTGGCCGTTTTCAACAAACGCCTTGGGAGCGGGAAAACAATGGCGGTGGCGGCCTGATGTCCATAATGCATGGCCGTCTGTTTGAAAAAGTCGGCGTCCATTGCTCAACCGTTCACGGTGAATTCTCCCCCGAATTCAGGAACCAAATTCCAGGCGCGGAAAAAGACCCAAAATTCTGGGCCTCGGGCATTTCGCTCATCGCCCATTTCTGGAATCCCAACATCCCCGCCGTTCACCTGAACACGCGTTATGTCGTCACTTCCAAGACTTGGTTTGGTGGCGGCGCGGACCTGACGCCGGTTCTGGACCGCAGGCGCAACCAGGAAGATGCGGACTCGAAAAGCTTTCATGCCGCCTTCAAGGCCGCCTGCGCTGCCCATTCCGTCGCCGACTACGAAAAATACAAGAAATGGTGCGATGAATATTTCTACCTCCCCCACCGCAAGGAACCGCGCGGCATTGGCGGCATCTTCTTTGACTATCTCAATACGGAAAATTTCGAGGCGGACCTCGCCTTCGTGAAAGCCGTCGGCACAACTTTTTTAAAAACATTCCCCGAAATCGTACGGCGGAGCATGAACACCCCGTGGACCGAAGCTGACCGGGAAGAGCAACTAATCCGCAGGGGTCGGTATGTGGAATTCAATCTCCTCTATGATCGCGGCACCTTGTTTGGTTTGAAAACCGGCGGCAATGTGGACTCCATCCTGTCATCCATGCCACCCCAGGTGAAATGGCCCTAGAGGAAGAGAACAAATGGACCTTCGCAACGGCTTCGACATCAAGCGTTACATACGCACCATCCCCGATTACCCCAAACCCGGAATCATGTTCAGGGACATCACCACGTTGCTGGCGGACCTCCACGGCTTTCGCGCCACGATAGACGAACTCGTTTGGCCCTTTCTGCGTGGTGACATCGATTACGTTGCAGGCATTGAAGCCCGTGGTTTTATTCTGGGCGGTGCCGTTGCAGCCAATCTGGGCCGCGGCTTCATTCCCATCCGCAAGAAAGGCAAACTGCCATCGCGCACCATTGGCCAGGAATACGCCCTCGAATATGGCGTGGATACCATCGAGATCCACGCCGATGCCATCAAGAAGGGCGACCGTATCCTGCTGATCGACGATCTCATCGCGACCGGAGGAACCGCAGGTGCCGCAATCGATCTCATCCGCAAATCCGGTGGCAAAGTCGTGGCGGCGGCCTTTGTGATTGATCTGCCAGAACTAGGCGGAGCAACAAAGCTCAGAGCCAAGAATGTAAAAATTCACACCTTGGTGAGCTTCGAGGGACATTAATCACCCTTCCCCTTCAGGGTGTGGGACTAAGATTTTCCACCCCGCCTCTTCGACAGGGCGACTAATTTCTGCCAGTCACCAGCCATCAAGGCTTCCTTCTTGCGTCGCGACCAACTTTTAATCCGACGCTCTGCTGCAATAGCGTCTGTGACCAGCTCAAAATTTTCCGCATAGGTGAGCTTCACTGGTCGACGTGTTGAGGTGTAAGAATCCTCGTAAATACCTTCATTGTGTTCCCATTCACGGGCTTCCGGCTCCGTCTGCCTTGTCAGGCCCGTGTAGTAACTGCCGTCAGCACAGCGAAGTATGTATACCCAAGCACCGCTCATTTGCCTTTCACTTACCATCCCTCATGCTGAGGTGCGAGCGGGCAGAGCCCGCGAGCCTCGAAGCACCTGTTCCTCGGCCACCAGCCCTTCGAGGCCGCTTCGCGGCACCTCAGGGTGAGGGACTTAAAATTAAACTCCCTCAGGGTGAGGGAGAACGAGCGGTGAGCACCTTGCCTTCAAAGCTGAACACCAAATCACCGTTTTGGTTGAAGCCTTCGTTCAGCGAAAACACGAGCCCCCATTGGGGCCGTGTTGCCAGCGCGCGTTTTGATGTCACGGTACAACGATAACGGACAGTGTCATCGGGAAAGACCGGCTTCAGCCATTTGAGATTTGTGAAGCCGGGCGAAGGCCCGACTTCAGGCGATACTTTCCTCATGGCAAGCAGCTTCGCGCGCGCCGCATTGTTCGTTGCCACAAAGCATTTCATCCAGCCCGAAGCCGTATGCCAGCCACTGGCCGAGAGCTTGCCGAAAGGACCGCGCAAACC
>CAZHCO010000300.1:0-3572 GCA_964530965.1 uncultured Aestuariivirga sp.
CATGGACGATCCGCAGCTTGATTTTGGTGGGGACGAAACGGATTATGAGGCGGAAGAAACCGGGTTTCGCGAGAAGCCCGATGGCGCCACTGATCCTGCCGGAGAAGCAGGCTGGTTCTTGCAGCGTGAGCGCGAAAAGCGCGGAGAGACTCTTGAGTACGCTGGCGAGGCCACGGGCATCCACCCCTATCACGTTGAGGCTATTGAATTTGGCGACATGACGCGCATGCCAACACGCATGGAAGCGTTGGAAATGATTTCGGCTTACGCGCAATACCTCGGTTTTGATCCCGAACCCCTGGTCAATCACTACATTGAATTCCTGCCGCGGCCGGCCATGGCGCCGCGCGCCAGCCACCCGGCAAATCCCGCACCGCTTTCAAGTGCAAAAATCCTGACTTTCGGAAAAATGCCAAAGCTTACGCCCCTGAATTTCAAGATTTCCAGCATTCCGGGTGGTGCTGGAGGTTTGGTTGCTTCGCTCGCCGGAGCAATTTTTCTTTTTGCGGGCGCCAGCTGGATGATGATTCCTTCTACCGAAGTTGCGCCACAGGAAGCGCAGGTGGCGATGGCCGCTGATCCGATGCCGACGGCATCGACAGGTCCCGAGGTAGCAGACATCAAGATTACCGAAGAAGCCATGCCTGATGATCTTTCGACATCGGCTGATAGCAGCGTCATGGAACCGGGCCCTGCACAATTTGGCGGGGACCTTGATGGGCTTGGCGCTTTCATTGCCGAGCAGGTGCCTGATGAACAAGCACCTGCAATGGCGGCAGAGAAAGTCGGGCAAGATGTGGCTGTGGTAGATGAAGTCACGCAGACCGCCGAAGGCCGTGTATTCGGCACCAAGAACGAAGTGGCCCGTCTTGTTCTCAAGGCCAAGGCCCCGGTCTGGGTGCGGGTTGAGGATGCGCAAGGCAATGTGGTGATGACTCAGATGCTGATGAAGGGCGACACCTATCAGGTGCCGGACCGCGAAGGCCTTGTTGTCATTGCCAGGGATGGTGGCCTGTTGAGCTATGTCATCGACGGCAAGGAAAAAGGCATTCTGGGAACGCCTGGTGAAATTCTGGTTGGCCGCTCGCTCAATCTGTCAACCTTCAAGGGCTGAACCCTAGATCACGTTTATCACTTTGGGATGTGGCATCCCAAAGTGACAAACTTGATCGTCGGCCAAATTCTGGCGCGTGATCGGACGGAAAACCGGTGTCCACTTTTCCTGATCACACGCTAGCACTTGGCTAAAGGGTGTTGCTTCCGCTACAAGCCCCGCCATGAGTGCTATTCAAATTGAGAAGCTTGACCGGATTATTCACCGGTTTGCCAATGTTGAGCATGAGCTTTCCTCGGGCCCTGCCGGAGATGTATTTGTAAAACTATCCAAGGAATATGCGGAACTTGAGCCCACGGCCAAGGCGGCGCAGAACTTGAAGCAGGCCTATAAGGAACTGCATGACGTAGACGACATGCTCAAGGCGGGCGGCGAGCTTGCTGTCATGGCCGAGGCCGAGCGTGAGAGCCTCGATGCCAAAATTGAACAACTCGAACATGCTATTCGGATTTTACTTCTTCCACGCGATGCTGCCGATGAACGCAATGTTATTCTGGAAGTGAGAGCGGGGACGGGTGGCGATGAGGCGGCTATTTTTGCCGGTGATCTGTTTCGCATGTACCAGCGCTATGCGGCTTCGAAAGGCTGGCGGGTTGAAGTTATTTCCGCGAGCGATGGCGAACACGGAGGTTACCGCGAAGTTATTGCCAATATCTTTGGTGCGGGTGCATATGCGCGGATGAAGTTTGAGTCAGGTGTGCACCGGGTGCAGCGCGTTCCGGATACTGAAACGCAAGGGCGTATTCACACATCGGCTGCAACAGTTGCTGTGTTGCCGGAAGCGGAAGAAGTTGACATCAAGATTGAAGACAAGGATTTGCGCATTGATGTTTACCGTTCGTCAGGTCCTGGTGGCCAATCGGTCAACACAACGGATTCGGCGGTGCGCATCACCCATCTTCCCACCGGGCTTGCGGTTGCCCAGCAGACGGAAAAGTCGCAGCTGAAGAACAAGAACGCAGCCATGAAGCTCTTGCGCTCGAGGCTTTACGATCTGGAACGCAACCGCATTGATTCAGAGCGTTCCGCCCAGCGCAAAGGCCAGGTTGGTTCGGGCGACCGTTCCGAACGCATCCGCACCTATAATTTTCCGCAGGGGCGCATTACCGACCATCGTATCAATCTCACGCTTTACAAGCTGGACCAGATTATTGAGGGGCCAGCGCTTGAGGAGATGATACTGGCTTTGATGGCGGACCATCAGGCAGAGCTCATGGCTTCAGAAACTGACAATGCCTGAGACGGTTGCAGGCCTCATGCGGCGTGCTGCCAAGCAACTCTCGTTGCGGGGTAATGAAACTGCTGCCCTTGATGCGCGGCTGCTGCTGCAAGCTGCGGCGGGCATGGCCCACACGGAAATTGTGGCTGAACCGGATTTGGTTTTGTCTGCCGATGTAACGGCGCGTTTTTGGTTGCTCGTCGAACGCCGCTGTTCCTTTGAGCCAGTTTCAAGAATTTTGGGTGCACGTGAATTCTATGGGCGGAATTTCCGGGTGACGCCGGATGTTCTGGATCCTCGTGCCGACACGGAAACGCTTATTGGGGCTGTGCTTGCGCTGGCAAAGGGTCGGGGGCCGTTGCGTATTCTAGACCTTGGTACGGGCTCCGGGGCCATTGTGGTGACGTTGCTGGCCGAATTGCCCGAGGCCCTGGCCGTGGCCACTGACCTTTCGGCGGCGGCTCTTCAAGTTGCGACAGGCAATGCGGAGGCCCTTGGGGTGGCGAATCGGGTGCGCTTTGTAAGGGCGAACTGGTTTGACGGGGTGGACGGGCAGTTCGACTTCATTGTCTCAAATCCGCCCTACATACCCTTGGGCGACATTGCCGGTTTGGCGGTAGATGTGCGTGAATTTGACCCCCAAAAGGCGCTGGATGGGGGGCCCGATGGGCTGGAGGCCTACCGCCGCATTGCGCGCGGGGCTGGGGGCCATTTGGCCCCGAAAGGCAATGTTATTCTGGAGATCGGGGCAGGCCAGGAGAACACGGTTAATGACCTCTTCAGGGAACAGGGTTTTGACCGGGAAAGTCGCCATTTTGACCTTGCCGGGCATGTCCGTTGCCTAGCCTTCCGGAGGGTATAAAACTGCGGCTTGTAGACACAACGCAAAAAAGACATTGGAAATTGGTTGCTTATCGGCTAAGTAAGAGTCGGCAATTCATTCTGCCCTTGCGATGGCGTTGGGCGGCATGTTGGGAAAAAGACCATAGGTCACAAGTTCCATACATCTCGCTTTTTTGCAGTCGGGGATGGTGTTTCCGATAGGGGAAATATCTGCGGCAGAAGTCTTGGACCACAACCATCGAATTAAGGTTAGTTCGACTCTTTATGGGCCGATTTTTGAAACTGTAATGCAAAATCTCAACAATATGGGACGGCATCTATTTGCCGAAGTGATGATTTGAACTTCGATAACGGACATCGCACACGTCAGGGACAGCACAACAACAAGCGCGGCCG
>CAZHCO010000301.1:0-2223 GCA_964530965.1 uncultured Aestuariivirga sp.
GCCTTGCTGATTTTCTCGGGAATTCCGGGCACATCGTCCGCGGCGCAATCGAATGCGTCGCCCCACTGTTGCGTCCGTGCCGCCGCGTTGACAAGGCGAACTGTAATACGAATGCGATCGCTGATGCGCTGCAGACTGCCCTGCACAACCAGGCTCACGCCGAGGCGCTTACCGATTTCCGCGGTATCGGTAGTGAGTTGGGCGACCGCCAAAGATGAATTGCGATCGATGACAAATAACAGGCGGAACCGTCCGAGCCCGGTAATAATGTCCTCGGCTAGGCCTTCACATAGCGCGTTCAATGCTGGATCGGCGCTGATATTGCTGAACGGCACAACTGCCAGCGATGGCCGCTCCGCTATTTCGCCGGCCCCTTCCGGGATTGATCCAAGGGCAACGGCTGGAGCTTGCCGATCTGTTAAAATATCGCGGTAGAGCTGCTCGGTTTCCAGTTCGGGCGCCACCTCCAATTCTTCCATCAACGCGTCCCGGCAACTGGCGTAGGCTTTCATCGCCTCGGCCCGGTCACGCCGGCGCGCAAGCATCCGCATCAAGGCGCGGTAAATCGGCTCACGCAAACGATCACGGCCGATCAACTGTCGGCCAAGTTCCAGCGCACTTTTAACTGCGGCTTCTGGCAAATCCGAGGCAGCAACTTGCTCCACGACCTTTGCAGCAAGGTCCTCCAGTCTTTGCCGCTCTGGTTTGAGCCAATGTTCGAACTCGGGCGTCGGCGGTTCAATTCCCGCCAGAAGTTCCCCACGATAGAGGATGATCGCCTGGTTCAATGATGCCGCGTCTGTGGCAAGACGAACAAAATCAAGGGCGTCGATCTCCATCCCCGTCGGGTCCAAGGTCACCGAGTCGCGATCCGACCTTAATGGATCGAGGCCCGCAGAGTGAAATGCGTCCCGAAGAGCTGCGAGAGATTGCCGAAGGCTTCCGCGGGCCTGGGTCTCCTCGCGATCAGCCCACAACAGGCCATAGAGTTTTTCGCGCGACAGTGCCTGCCCGGCGTTGAAACCTAGATAACACAGAAGCAAGCGGTCCTTTCGAGTCGGCAAGACGATGTTGGCCCCGTCGCCGGACGTCAGGGCAAAGCCACCGAGCACCATAAGTTTACATGCAGACACGGATAAGGCCCTGTCCAAAAAAGGAGCGATGCTGTCGATTTAACGGACTTTTCACGGATAAGCCACCTTGGAAAGGATTTCCTGGCGGGTCATTTCACGGATAACCCCCGCCGCATTTCACGACCGCCCTCCACACTCTTGATCAAGAACAGCATCAACCAAGTGAGGAATACGGAAATGGAAAGCATTCTGACCGTTAGCAAGTTCGCATTAACTAAGGCAGTGTCCTTCTTGGTGCTTGGGCTCTACAGAGCGCCAATATCCGCTATGGCGAGTCCGGAGAGCTCCAGTCACGATGATCGTAGCTGGCATGATGACTATCTGATCGGCAAGTCCGATATGGATGCTGCTTGGTACTATGAACGCCGCCGCTGGCGGTCGTAAGAGGTCACACGATGGATCGCCATCTACCTGACCACGTTCTATCGAAAATGGCATTGACCGCCGAACTCGTGGAGCTGTGCGAACGGCCCGAACCCGATCCGGGGCCAAACCCGCATTTCACACCCATTGAACCCGCAGAGCTTGACGCTCTTGTAGAAAAACTCCTGAACGAACTCGGCAGCAATACACTTTGGTTATTTGCTTACGGTTCTCTCATCTGGAAACCCAATTTCAGCTTTGTCGCACAACGGCGCGGGACCATCCAAGGCTGGCATCGCTCGTTCTGTCTTGAACTGACGCGCTGGCGCGGCACCCCACAATTGCCTGGCTTGATGTTGGCGCTGGACAATGGGGGCCGCTGTGATGGCGTGGTCTACCAGTTGCCAGACGGCGAGCATCGCGAACACATCCGCCGACTTATCGGCCGCGAGATTTCCGCAAAAGAAGACCTCGAAATGGTGCGCTGGGTTACAGTCCACACCGCATCAGGTCCGCTCTCAGCGTTGGTCTTTTGGGCAGGCCCGAAAGGCAAGGGCATTGCCTTGAAGCTGCCGCTTGAACGCGTGGCCTGGGTATTGGCCAGAGCCTGCGGGCATGGTGGCTCATGCGCGAGTTATCTTTACAACACAGTACTGCACCTTGAGGAATTGGGTATTCATGACCAGAACCTGTGGAAGCTGCAGGAATTGGTGGCCCATGAAATACT
>CAZHCO010000302.1:0-2226 GCA_964530965.1 uncultured Aestuariivirga sp.
TCACGGTGCGCTGCGTGAAAGCGAAGCGGGACATTTTCATCCCTTGAATTATTGTCTGGGATTGGCGCGTGCCGCTATTAAAAGCGGTGCTGTAATTTACGAGAACTCGCGGGTGACGGAAGTGAATACGGGAAACAGCCCTTGGGCAAAGACTGCGCAGGGCATGGTCAAAGCCAAGTTCATGGTTATCGCGGGCAATGCCTATCTCGGCCGCACGGTGAAGGCTCTTTCCGGCCGCGTCATGCCGGTTGCGAGTTACATCATTGCCACGGAACCTCTAGGTGAGAATCGTGCCAAGTCTCTCATCGCCAATAATGAAGCGGTGGCCAACACTAATTTCATCGTGGATTACTTCCGCCGCTCCAACGACCACCGCATGCTGTTCGGCGGGCGGGCAAGCTATTCAACTTTTGAACCGCCCAGCCTTGGCGAATACATGCGGCCGCGCATGACGAAAGTTTTTCCGCAGTTGAAGGACGTAAAAATCGATTACGCCTGGGGCGGCTACATCGCCATCAGCTCAAACCGCATTCCCGATTGCGGGCGTTTGTCGCCAACGGTTTACTATGCTCATGGCTATTCCGGCCAGGGCGTTGCGCTCACCGGTCTCTATGGAAAACTGATGGCGGAAGCAATCCGCGGCACGGCGGAAAGATTTGATCTTCTGGCACGGATCAAACACCTCCCCTTCCCCGGCGGATCGCTTCGTACACCAATGCTGGTGGCCGCGATGATGTATTACCGCATCAGGGATGCGCTGAGCTAAAGCCGGTCAGCAACAGGCTTTTGGTGGCGATGGGACATCAAGGGCCGGGTTGCAGGCAAAGAACCCTGATGGCATCCAGTGAAACGACGCATAGACGCAAGGTTGTACGGGCCAGTCCTCCGGACGCGGCAGATGGTGATAATTCAGCGTGTACCAAACGACGACATTTTCATTGTCGAGCGAGCGGTTTTTCTCGGTCCAGCGCGGCAGGCCATCGCCGCCTTCATGCAAGTTGGGATACCAACCGGCAGGATAAAGTTCGTCCGCAGCGTATTGTGTCGCCCAGAAATGCTTGTACATGAAACCGGCCCGACGGTCGACGGGTGAACTCGGGTCGGAAAAAGGCAAGGCGTTGCTGCCTGGCACCAGCTTGTAGCCCACAGGCTCACCGAGCGCATTCAGCACACTCGGATTGATGACCCGCCAGTAACGCGCTGCAGCCATATCCATGACACGCTGGGCCTCGCCTTCGTGAGTAAGTTTGCGCTCGTCGGTTCGAATGGCGTTACCATGAGGATTGTCGACTCCGACCGGCACGGCGGAAAAATTTACTTCCGTGACCGCGTTGCGCGCACCATCGACGCACATGTCGAAGCGGAAGGAAAAAACATGCTGATGAACATGGGCGTCAATGCCAGGGGCGACACGCGTGCCATAGCGTGCCGGGGCATCATTTTTTGTGCCCGTGCCCAGCGGAATTCCCGTTGCCTTCACCTCTATGCCAATGGTGCCATCCTGATAAAAATACCAGAAGAATCCATAAACATAATTGCCGATCGTCGAGATGCTCGACACCACAAGGCGGCGCGAGCGCTTCACCGTGACGTCACCACGCACGGTATCGGTAAACTTCCAAAGGATGCCGAAATCCTCCTCATGCATGCAGATGGCATTTTTGATCTTCTTTGGGGCACCCAGCCAGTCGTGATGCCAGCAATCATAATAGTGAATGTGGCCCAGGCAGTCGCAGCCAAGGGTCAGCGAATCGAGGAATTGCCCGACGCCATACTCGCCAGTGTCAAAGGCGTTGCGCCGGAAGGCCCCGCCCCGCGGATCGCCATAGGGCACCACCATCTCGGCCATTGAAGCACGGTGCATGATGGGGCGCAGGCGTCCTTCGTCCTCGTAACCAATCATGTGCAGGATCAGACCGTCGCGGACATGGAAGCCGACGCGGAACTGCCATTTCTGCCAACGCACCAGGTTTCCGTCGACGGTGAAACTTGGTCCTTCGGGCTGGGTAATGACAAGCGGTTTCAAGTCGGTGCGCGTGGCGCTTACATTGATGGGCGTGCCCTCGGGGGCCAGAGGAACCACACCAAAATCATCGACGCGGATCACTTTGCGGCGGCGAAGGTCAACAACCGGATGAAGATTGGCAATGGGCCGCGCATAGGGGTTGTCGCCCGCCACGTTGCGATGGAAACAATGACAATAGGCGATGCGCTCGCCCTCCTCCG
>CAZHCO010000303.1:0-4290 GCA_964530965.1 uncultured Aestuariivirga sp.
TCGCGCCGCAGCCGCTCGCCAAGCCGCGTCGTCATGCTTTCGACATCTGCCAGCGATTGCCGCTGGCCGATGTCAGGATGGTCCGGCGGCAGGGGAGACCAATCGATGCGCGCGACCGTGGGTGCGCGCTCGGTGGCGCCGAAATAAAGCCCTGCGGACAAGATCGGCAAGGTGCCCGCCAGCACGATCCCTCCGAAGATCAACCGGGATCGGGACTTGGCCGTGAGAGCCGACCAGCTTCCGGCGACCGTCCAAGCTAAGAGGGCCAGGGAGAACGCACCGACGATGAGCGCGACGATCGAAATATCGGAAAGCGCCATAAAATCTCCGTCCGTAACCATTCCACCCGCAAAAGCGCGCGATCGGGCATCCTGTGGCGATACGGATAACTTAACGAATGTCACCAAATCCTTAACGCGGCGCTGTCGCTGCAGCGATCGGGCGCAGCGGCGAGCTAGTTGGGATGCGCTTACGAGTTCGACACCAAACTGTCCGATCATCGCCGCGCGGTGACTCACCCCGATCCGTAGAGGTCGGCGGATATCTCCGGACGCACCGGCCCTTGATTTTCAACAATCGTCACGTCGAGCAGCAGCGCAGTCGCCGCCATGGCCCAGATCGCACGAAGCGAAGGCATTCGACCGGCCCGCGAGTCCGGGCCCCCATTGAAGCAAAGCCGCCCTCAACCGCGGCGCGGACCCTGGTCGGCGCGGCTCGGATCTTACCTGTTCGCGATTGCCGTGCTCTACGCCGTCTATTGGGGTTGGAGCGAGCGCGGTGAGGAGCATCTGACGGCGGAGCACGGGCTCGGCTACATCCTCGGGATCGTCGGATCGAGCTTCATGCTCGTCATGCTCGTCTACCCGCTGCGCAAGCGGCTGCGCTTCATGCGCAACTGGGGGCGCGTCGCCGTCTGGTTCCGGCTTCACATGTTCCTCGGGGTCCTCGGCCCGCTTCTCGTCCTGTTCCACGCCAACTTCAGCTGGGGGTCGTTCAACAGCAACATTGCCCTGGCCTCGATGCTGTCGGTCGTCGCGAGCGGTTTGATCGGGAGGTTCATTTACGCTCGCGTCCATCATGGGCTTTACGGCCGGCGTGCGAGCGTCCAGGAGTTTAGTCAGGAAATGCAGGAGCGCCGCGTGGCCGCGGGGCTCGACGCGGAGTTCGCTCCCGCAGCGCAAAAGCGGCTGGCGACGCTCGAAAAACTCGTTCTCGCCGAGCCCATGGGTGTCGTCACGAGCGCGCGGCGGGTGCTCGCGGCCGCGGTCCTCACGCGCCTCGTTGCCCCTGCGCTCAATCGGGAGGCCGCGAGCCAGTTGCGCGCGATTGCGGAGGAGCGCGGCTGGTCTCGATCCGCCCGCAATCGACACGAGCGCGCGATCCGCGGCCTTCTGTCGGCGTACCTTGAGAGCGTTCGTCGAATCGTCGCATTTGCATTCTTCGAGCGGCTGTTCGGGCTTTGGCACGTCCTGCACATGCCGCTCTTCATCATCCTTGTCGTTTCGGCCGTCGCGCCTGTGCGCGGCGGTGACAAAGTCTTCCACTGGAGCGGCGGCGATTTGCGGTCGCGGCGGAGTAAAATCCAGCCAGTGTTAAGGCGTTTCTTTGTCCTCTGGACGAAGGGAAGCCGAAGGGATGTATGTCGTGGAGGTTTACGCGGCGGTTCGGCAATTTGTTTTCAATGATGGCAAGAGCCGGCGGGAAGCGGCCCGCGTTTTTGGGTTGAGCCGGGAGACGGTTTCGAAGATGTGCCGGTTCTCGATGCCGCCGGGCTATGTACGGCAGCGACCGGCGGCGAAGCCGAAGCTGGGGCCCCTGATTCCGGTGATCGAGGCGATCCTGGAGGGGGACCGGACAACGCCGGTGAAGCAGCGCCATACGGCCAAGCGCATATTCGAACGTCTGCGCGACGAGCATGGGTTCGCGGGCGGCTACACCGTCGTCAAGGATCACGTGCGGATCGAGCGGGCGGGCGGTCGAGAGACCTTCGTGCCGCTGGCGCATCCGCCGGGCCATGCGCAGGTGGATTTCGGCGAAGCGGTGGGCGTGATTGGCGGGGTGCGCCAGAAGATTCATTTTTTCTGCATGGATCTGCCGCAATCGGACGCCTGCTTCGTCAAGGCCTATCCGGCGGAGACGACGGAGGCCTTCCTCGACGGGCACGTATCGGCGTTCGAGTTCTTCGGCGGCGTGCCGTTGTCGATTCTGTACGACAATCTCAAGATCGCGGTGGCGAAGATTTGTGGGGATGGCAAGCGCGAGCGCACGCGGGCGTTCACCGAACTTGTCAGCCACTACCTGTTCAAGGACCGGTTCGGACGACCCGGCAAGGGCAACGACAAGGGGAAGGTCGAAGGGCTCGTGAAGTATGCGCGGGCGAACTTCATGACGCCGATCCCGATCGCTGCGAGCTACGAAGCGCTCAACGCTATGCTGAGCGAGCGTTGCCTGGCTCGCCAGTCGGACCGGGCCGGACGGCGCGCCGAGACGATCGGCGAGCGTCTGGCGGCCGACACGGCGATCATTCGGACCCTGCCAGCGACGCCGCTGGAGCCGTGCGAGAAGCGGGCGGCTCGTGTGTCGTCGACGGCGTTGGTGCGCTATCGCGGCAATGATTATTCGACACCGACCGCCCACGGGTTCCAGGAAGTCCTGGTGAAAGGTTTTGTCGAGGAGGTCGTGATCCTGTGTCGCGGGGAGGAGATTGCCCGGCATGGGCGGTCCTACGGCCAGGGCGTGTTCGTGTACGACCCATTGCACTATCTAGCGCTGATCGAGATGAAGCCGAATGCGCTCGACCAGGCGGCGGCGTTGCAAGGCTGGGATCTGCCGGAGGGGTTTCAGCATATCCGTCATCTTCTGGAAGCCCGCATGGGCAATCGAGGCAAGCGCGAGTTCATTCAGATTC
Organism: uncultured Aestuariivirga sp.; assembly: GCA_964530965.1. Classification (GTDB taxonomy): domain Bacteria; phylum Pseudomonadota; class Alphaproteobacteria; order Rhizobiales; family Aestuariivirgaceae; genus Aestuariivirga. Next base: position 2,909 of record CAZHCO010000303.1, read on the forward strand.
TGCGCTTGATGGAAGCGGCGCCGAAAGAAGTCGTGGCGGAGGCTGTGAACGACGCGATCCGGCTTGGCGCGATCGGCTTTGACGCGGTCAAGCAGATCGTCCTGGCTCGCATTGAGAAGCGACCGGCGCGTCTCGATCTGGCGGCCTATCCTTATCTGCCGCAAACAAGCGTCAGGACGACATCGCCCGCCGATTACGCCGTACTCCTTGCCGGGAGCCTCGCATGAGCGGCGCGAAGAAGACGGACAAGCCCGCTGCCGCGGAGACGATGCCAGCGGGCACGGCCAGCGGAACGCCACAGATCCTTCTCGCGCATCACCTGAAGCAGCTCAAGCTGCCGACCATTTTGCGCGAGTACGATAAGGTGGCCCGGGAGGCTGCGCGCGAAGGGATCGATCACACGGCCTATCTGTTGCGGTTGGTCGAACTGGAACTCATCGACCGGGAGCGACGGGTCGTCGAACGGCGCATTCGTCAGGCACGCTTTCCGGCGGTGAAGAGCCTCGATACGTTCGACTTCGTGGCGATCCCGAGCCTCAACAAGATGCTGGTTCTCGAACTCGCCCGCTGCGAATACATCCTGCGCCATGACAACATCATCGCACTCGGCAACTCCGGCACGGGCAAGACACACATCGGACTGAGCCTTGGACTGGCGGCCTGCCAGAAGGGCTTCTCGGTCGCCTTCACGACGGCGGCGGGTCTGGTGCATCAGCTCATGGAGGCCCGCGACGAGAGGCGGCTATTGAAGCTCCAGCGCGACCTCGCCGGGGTAAAGCTCCTGATCATCGATGAACTCGGCTATGTGCCGCTCTCGACGACCGGCGCAGAACTTTTGTTCGAGGTCTTCAGCCAGCGTTACGAACGTGGTTCGACCATCGTCACGTCGAACCTTCCATTCGAGGAATGGACATCGGTGTTCGGCGCCGAGCGATTGACTGGCGCACTCCTCGACCGGCTGACCCATCACGTCCACATCCTGTCGATGAATGGCGAGAGTTATCGGCTGACGCAATCCGCGCGCCGCCGCAAACTCGCCGCCACCGGGGCGGCCGATCAGCCCATCGTCGAGGCCATTGACCCCGACACCGGTGAAATTACCATCCGATAGCCTCGGAACACTTTTTCGCCGCCGACATGCGAAGGGGCCCGATCGGGCCCCTTCGCATGTCGGCGCATCCTCGCGCCACTGGCCTGCTTTTACTCCGCCACGCTGGCCTGGATTCTCTCCGCCGTTGACACCGGTTATGGCGCCAACACCCAACTGCGTACGGACATCTCGATATTAGGGCTGACTTACGTAGCGGGCATTCTGCCGAACACCACGGTGTGGGCGCCGGGCACGGAGCCGCTGCGTCCAAAGAAGTGGTCTGGCCACGGAC
>CAZHCO010000304.1:0-7148 GCA_964530965.1 uncultured Aestuariivirga sp.
GGCGCGCTTGGGATCCTTCTGGTCGTCAAAGGTAACAATGTCGAGGTCATAGGTAACCTCGCCGATCTTGACGCCACCCAATTCATTGTACCAGGCGGCAAGGGTCTGCATGGAACGCACATTTGATGTGCCCCAGGCAGCAGCCGGACCACTTGTTACTCCGACAAACCCGATCTTGAGTTTTGTATTCTCCGCAAACCCCGTGGTTGGCGTGGCCGCGAGAATCGCAGCGCCCATAACGCCGAGCATTGCCCGACGCGACATATTCGAAATGATCCTCATATTAGGTCTCCCTCGTTGAACGTTGTTCCCAAGTGAATTCGTGAGCAGCGCCGCCTGTTTGACCCGCAAGCTTGTTATTTTTTCACCGCTCTAAGATTAATGTTGCGCAATTTCAGTTTGAATGCAATAAAAAAATACAGTATTGTATACAATTGCACTGGAATTGGGCTGGAGCCCGTTTTTAGGGCATGGATTTGCCGAATAAATGACCAGGCGAGGTTATCATGCGCATCAGGCTTATCAATCCGAACACCACGGCCTCAATGACAGAAACCATTGCTGCTGCAGCACGCGCCGTTGCGGCGCAAGGCACTGAAATCGTGGCGGTAACGTCCCTGTCCGGCGCTGTTTCAATCGAAAGCCATTATGATGAAGCATTGAGTATCGTCGGTCTTGTTGATGAAATTCACAAAGGCGAGGCAGAGGAAACAGATGCCTACATCATCGCCTGCTTCGGTGATCCAGGCCTCCTTGCCGCGCGCGAAATCGCAACCGGCCCTGTGCTGGGCATAGCCGAGGCCGCTATGCATGCGGCGAGCTTCGTTGCAACAGGCTTTTCGGTTATCACGACCCTGGACCGAACGCGGATTATTGCCGAACATCTCGTGCGGAACTACGGCATGGAACATCACTGCCGCGGGGTACGTGCGACTGAACTGCCGGTTCTGGAACTTGAAAATCCAAAGTCCAATGCCCGTGCGCTCATTCTCGCGGAGTGCAAAAAAGCAATCCTGGAAGACAAGTCTGGCGCCATAGTGCTCGGTTGTGCCGGCATGGCGGACCTTGCGCGCTACCTCGAAGAAAAACTTGGCGTACCAGTGATCGACGGCGTGGCAGCAGCTGTAAAGTTTGCCGAGGCGCTCGTTGGAATAGGCCTTAAGACAAGCAAGCGCGGCGACCTCGCCTATCCGCTTCACAAGTCCTACAAAGGGAAGCTTGAAAATTATTCTCCGCCAACCCGGCCCGCGATGACAAACGGCAAGATGCTATCGCGTTAGCTCGACTTGCTGAACATGGAATTGAAGTCAACGCGGATATAGTCTTCGGAGAGCTCAATCTGGGCTTCAATATGTTGGAGATGATGATCCATGAATTGCGCCGCTTTCTTTGCATCCCGGCGCTTCAGGGCGCCAACAATTTCCATGTGTTCGCCATGCGAACAGGGAACAGCGCCTGGAGACTCATACAAGGCGATGATTAGAGACGTCCTTGATATAAGTTCATTGAGAAAGTCATCCAACACGCTATTGCCAGCCAGCTTGGCAAGTTGCCGGTGAAAATCGCCCGAAAGGCTGAGTCTGAGCGTCTTGTCGCCAGAATCAAAAGCCTGTTTTTCAGCGGCGACCAGCTTGCCCAGTCCATCAATGCTCGCGTCATCAGCTGTAGCCACAACGCGCTCGACAAGGATTTTCTCAATCAACCGTCGCGCGTCAAAAACCTCCTTCGCTTCCTCAGCCGATGGCCGTGCCACCGTAGCGCCCTTGTTGGGAGCAAGGTCAACCAGTCTTTCATGGGCAAGCTTTTGCAGGACTTTGCGAATAACAGTGCGGCTCACTCCAAATGCGGTCGATAGTGCATCTTCCTGGAGGGCAGTTCCCGGCGGAATGCGATGATCAACTATAGCCCTGGATAATTCGAGATAGATCGATTCATCACGCAGGCCGGGGCGCTTGCCACGGGAACTTGTTTTCACTCCAATTTTTGAAGGCTTTAGCTTCGTTACTTTGCGCATATTTTGACCCTGGCAATGGATGTCCCGGTATCTAAGCAGATTAGCTTGAAGCCCGTCCAATGCAATCAAATGGCCAATCGGTCATGAACTTTTTCTCCCGCCACATAGGTAGCCCGAATGGCCCGGTCATCGCCCAGGATCATCAGCGCGAAAAGCATGTCTTCCAGCGATTGCGACAGCTCCTGCCGAGCCGCCAGAAGCGGCGTCGCCTTGGGGTCAAGCACGACAATATCTGCAAACTTGGCCGTCTCCAGTGCGCCAATCTCATGGTCAAGGCGCAAGCGCTCCGCATTACCTCGCGTAGCAAGGCGAAACAATTCCAAGGCGCTTGGCTTATAACCCGTGAGCATTTGAACCTTGTAGGCCTCACCAAGGGTTGCCAGCATGGAAAAGCTCGTGCCGCCGCCCACATCCGTTGCCAACGCAACAGGCACGGGGCGCTCCTTCTTGCCGAGATGCTTCATCGACATCAGGCCAGAACCGAGAAAATTATTCGACGTCGGGCAATGGGCGATGGTGGCGCCTGCCTCATGCAGCCTCTGGCACTCGCTGTCCGACAAATGAATGCCATGGGCAAATACGCTATGATCTTTCACCAGCCCAAAGCGTTCATAAACCGCCGTGTAGTCGCGATCATTTGGAAACAGCGTTTTGATCCAGGCAATTTCGCCCGGGCTTTCCGAGAGATGGGTCTGCATCATGGCGTCGGGATAGGATTTGAGAAGCTCGCCTGAAACCTTCAGCTGCGCCTCAGTTGAGGTAATCGCAAAGCGCGGCGAAATGGCATAACGCAGGCGGCCCTTGCCATGCCAGGCCTGATAGAGATTTTCCGAGTCTATGCCGCCCGTTGTGGCATCATCATGCACCTCCGGCAGCGCATTGCGGTCCATCATTGTCTTGCCGGTGACAAGGGCCATCTTGCGCGAAAGCGCCTCTCCAAATAGCGCATCAGCGCAAGCTCTATGCACCGAGCAGAATGCCATGGCCGCCGTCGTGCCGTTTGCAAATAGATATTGCAGGAACGTCTTTGCATTAGCCTCGGCATAATCGAAGTCCGAATAACGCGCCTCTTCCGGAAAGGTGAATCGTGTCAGCCAGTCCAGCAGATCCTTGCCCGGTGCCGCCAGCATCCGAAGTTGCGGAAAATGAATATGCGCATCTATGAATCCGGGCATGACGATGCAATCGCCATAGTCATCCGTGGCAATCCCCTGAAAATTGCGTGGCAGGAGCGAGAGCGGCCCGCTCCACAAAATCGTTCCATCGTCGCCAACGACAACCCCGCCCTTGCTTTCATGGGTGACATCATGATGCGTCTTGCCAAAGCTCAAGGTTTGCCCACGAATAAGTTTCGTCATGGCGCGACGCGGTCCTCAATGCGAAAGCGGAAAATGCGGCAGACCTGATCCAGCGCCATGGCGAACTCATCTTCCTTGGAATGGTTCACCCGCTCGGCAAAACTCGCAAGAATTTGCTGCTTGGTTGCACCCTTCACCGCAAAGATGAAGGGAAAGTCAAATTTTGATTTGTAGAGGTCATTGAGATGGGTGAAGCGAGAAAACTCTTCCTTGCTTAACGTGCCAAGCCCGGCCTGCGCTTGTTCGCGGCTGGAATCATCGGTGAGCTTGGCTTTCGTCGCCAAATCCGGATGCGCCCGGATCAGCGCCAACTGTGCCGTTTCCGACGCCGAAAGAACCGCCTCGCGAAAAGCCCTGATCATGGATTCCCGCGACACGAACGGCCTGTCGCCTGCCGCATTGCGCGCAACCCAGGGCGAATGTTCGGCCACATCGCCAAAGGCCCTTTCAAACTCAGCGGCTCTTAAGGAGTTCACTTCTTCCATTGTTATCATTGTGTATTTATCCACGCACCCAGTTTTGCCCGTTCTTCCGCCACCATGCCCGTCTTGTTGCCCAGTGGCATGGCCCTGTTCTTCACCGACTGGGTTTCAATCTGCTGCGCATAGCGCTTCAGCTCATCCAACGTTTCCAAAGCAATTCCTTTAGGCGCCTTCTTGATCGTGGCATCGGTCGGTGTTTGCGCATGGCAGGAACTGCACCGCGTCTTTACAATTGTGAGCGCTTCCTCATCCGTCACCGTACCGGAATAGGCCGGAGTCGCCTCTGGTTCAGTGACCCAAAGGGCTGCAGCCAGGGCGCCGCTGATCAAAGGAATTGTCCAGGCGATTTCGGCAATAGGATCACCCACTTCAAGACGCACGAGGAAATGACGCAGCGTTGCCCCGCCCACAACGATCAGGCCAACCAGTACCCAGGCCTGGGCGTGATCGGTGATCATCGGATAATGGTTGCTGAGCATCATCAGGAGAACCGGAAGAGTGAGATAAGTGTTATGCAGCGAGCGCTGTTTGCCCGTGGCGCCAAAGCTTTGGTCAGGAACTTCACCGCGCAACAATGCTTCCGTGGATTTTCGCTGGTTTGGAATGATTACCAGGAAAACATTGGCGGCCATGATCGTGCCAACAAAGGCACCTACATGAATAAGCGCACCCCGCCCCGAAAACACATGGGTAAAGCCGTAAGCCGCAACGAGAATGAGCGCTGCCACACACAAGGCAAGAAGGCCGGGCTTCTCCACAAGCGGCGAACGGCACATCAGATCATAAATGATCCAGCCCGCGATGAGGCTTGCAACGGATATTCCAATGGCCTGCCATTGCGTCAACACAAGCACGTCCTGGGATATCAGATAGGTGCTAGCATTGAGGTAATACTGCACGATGAGCAGCAGGAAACCTGTAACCCAGGTGAGATAGGCCTCCCATTTGAACCAGATGAGATCATCAGGCAACTTGGCGGGAGCAACCAGATATTTCTGCACATTGTAAAACCCACCGCCATGAACTTCCCAGGCTTCGCCGGACACACCCTCAGGCAGGCCATCACGTTTCCGCAGTGAAAAATCGAGGGCGACAAAATAAAAACTTGTACCAATCCACGCGATGCCCGCAATCATATGGCCCCAGCGCAGCAGCAGGTTCCACCAATCCTCATTCAGGGGACCGGCATTCGTCATCCAAAGGGCAAGCCCAAGCGTCACAAAGATAACCGGCAGTGTCCAGGCAATCTTGTTGAGCGGATCGCCCACTTCATGGCGCACCAGGAAATGCCGGAGCGCCACGCCACCCACAATGATCAGGCCCGCGAGAATCCATGCCTGCGGATGATCGGTGACCATCGCGTAATGATTTGAAATCATCATGACGAGTACAGGCAGCGTTAGATAGGTATTATGCAGGGAGCGTTGCTTGCCAGTGGCGCCAAAGGCGGGGTCGGGTGTTTCACCCCGGATAAGCGCCTCGGTAATTTTCCGCTGGTTTGGAATGATGACCGCGAACACATTGGCCGCCATCAGCGTGCCAACAAAAATGCCAATATGAATGAAAGCCCCCCGCCCCGAATAAACATGGGTGTAGCCATACGCGGCTGCCAGGATCAACACGAAAACCAAACCCGCCAGAAGCTGCGGCTGAGACACCGCAAACCTGCGGCACAAGAAATCATAGATGATCCAGCCCGCCGCCAGGCTGCCAATGGAAATGCCAATCGCCTGCCATGGCAGAAGTGATAAAACAGCCGGATCAATAAGATAAGAACCTGCGTTAATGTAATACTGTAAGCAGAGTAGCAGAAAGCCCGTAACCCAGGTGAGATAGGCTTCCCATTTGAACCAGATCAAATCTTCCGGAAGTTTTGCCGGCGCACTCAGGTATTTGCGGACGTTATAAAAACCGCCGCCATGAACTTCCCAAGCTTCGCCAGAGACACCCGCAGGCAGCCCGGTCGGTTTCTTCAGCGAAAAATCCAGAGCCACAAAATAGAACGACGTACCGATCCACGCGATGCCGGCAATCATGTGCCCCCAGCGGGCAAGCAAGTTCAGCCATTCTATTAAAAACGGATCCATCATTCCTGATTCCAGAGGCCGCAAAAATGCCGGGGGCCATGTCTGGCACCCGGCACCAGTGAAACGTTATTGCGGCAATTGATCGTCCATGCCCTTCACGTACCAGTTCATGCCAAGGATATCGCCATCAGGCAGACCCTTTCCGGCCTCGCCCACAACCGAGCCATCCTGCTTGGTGATGGGTCCGGTGAAGGGATGAAGCTTGCCGGTCTTGATCGCTTCGGATGTATCCGCAGCCATCTTGGCAACATCTTCAGGAACATTGGTGAAAGGTGCTATCATCACCGTGCCTTCAGCCATGCCATCCCACGACATTTCGGATTTCCAGCTGCCGTCTATTACGGCTTTCACGCGCCGGACATAATAGGGGCCCCAGTTGTCAACCACAGCCGTCATCTGCGCCTTGGGCGCAAACTTGATCATATCGGAAGCCTGACCGAATCCCATCTTGCCTTGCTCTTCGGCAATCTGGAGGGGTGCAGTTGAGTCCGTATGCTGGGTAATGATGTCAGCCCCTTGCGAGAACAACACCTTGGCAGCATCAGCTTCCTTACCGGGATCGAACCATGAGTTGACCCAGACGACTCTCACCTTGAACTCCGGATTCACCGATTGCGCACCCAGGAGGAACGCATTGATGCCCGAAACAACTTCCGGAATGGGGAACGACACGATGTAGCCGGCAATACCGGACTTTGACATTTTCGCAGCCATCTGGCCGATCACATAGCGGCCTTCATGGAACTTGGCGTTATAGGTCGTGACATTGTCAGCGACCTTGTAGCCCGTCGCATGCTCGAACTTAACGTCGGGAAATTTCTTCGCAACCTTCAAGGTCGGCTCCATGAAGCCGAATGATGTTGTGAAGATGATGTTGCAGCCATCCCGGGCGAAACGCTCGATAGGACGCTCGCTGTCGGATTCAGCGACATTTTCCACATAGGCCGTTTCCACCTGGTCGCCCAATTCCTTCTCAACTGCCAGAAGGCCCTGGTGATGCTGATAGGACCAGCCGTGATCGCCGATGGGGCCGAGATAGACCCAACAGGCCTTGGTCTTGGCGGAAGCGGCGCTGGCGCCAATGGCAAGCGCCATCGCAGCCGTGGCTGCAAGCGCAATATATTTTTTCATTCGACTTCTCCCTGTTATTCACGCGCGGAATTCACAAAAGCCAGCCAGCCCCCGCGCGGGAACCGGCCAACTCTAT
>CAZHCO010000305.1:0-5929 GCA_964530965.1 uncultured Aestuariivirga sp.
CCAGAGCAATTTCTTGCCAGACTTCGCCATCTTGCTTTCGAGGATATTGGCAATTGCCGTGACATTGGCGTTGAACTCCTTCAGCGACTTGCCCTCCGGCGCGATGTCCAAATCATGGAAGGTGAAATAATCAATGCCGAGGAGCCTGAGTGTTTCAAACATCACGTCGGCTTTGGTCGCCGCCGCTGCCATCGGGTCGCCCATATGATGCCACGGGCGGTTGAAGGTCTCGCCACCAAAGGGATCGGTACCCGGCCAGCAGAGAGTGTGCCAGTAGCAAACCGCAAAGCGCAGATGCTCCGACATGGCTTTCCCCATGACCTTCTGCTTTGGATTGTACCAGCGGTAAGCCAGGGCATTCTTGGTGTCGGGCCCCTCATACTTGATCGGGTCCGTGATGGAATAAAACTTTGTCATGAGCGATTGATCTCCCTGGTCGCGGAATAAAGTTTGGCATAGCGGTGATAGGCGTCTTCGTAAGCGGCGCGCAGCTTTGCATTTGGCGAAATTGTCTTGGCGGTCTTGGGGGCCGTGCACACGGAAGCAACCGATGCGCCCGTTGCCGCAATGAGGCCAAGCCTTGCGGCCCCGAAGGCCCCACCAAAGTCCCCATCCATCGGCACATCAACCGGAATATTAAGCACCGTGGCAATAATCCTGAGCCACAATTCCGATCGTGAACCGCCGCCAACGGCTGTCACCCGCTCAACACTTGTGCCCGCAGCCTTAAGGGCCTCAAGGCAATCGCGGAAAGCAAAGGCAACCCCATCTAGCACTGCATGGGTCAAGACATTGGCATCAGTTTCATGGCCAAGACCCATCAGAATGCCCCGCGCCTGTGCATCCGCCACCGGCGTGCGCTCGCCCGAGAGATAGGGCAGGAACATGGCCGATGACGGGCCGCTTATATTGTTTCCGAGTTTTTGCGTGAGCTTTGGTGCCGGCGTTTTCAGTATGCTGGCCAGCCATTCCAAACTCGCCGTCGCCGAGAGGATGACACCCATTTGATGCCAGGTATCGGGCACCGCGTGACAGAAGGCATGCACCGCGCCTTTGGTGTTCGGGCGGAATTTCTCGTTGGAGACGAACAGCACGCCAGATGTGCCAAGGGAAACAAATGCCGCACCCGGCTTCACCGCGCCCATGCCGCAGGCGGATGCCGCGTTATCACCTCCGCCACCTGCAACGAAAGGAAGCTTTGGCATGCCCCAGGCCTTGGCAACGGAAGGCGAAAGTCGGCCAGTTGCTTCCGAACCTTCATAAAGCTTCGGCATCTGCTCGCGCCGCATACCGGATGCCGTCAATAATTCGTCCGACCACCGGCGCTTTGCCACGTCCAGCCACAGGGTTCCCGCCGAGTCAGACATGTCAGAGGCATAATCCCCGGTCATGCACAGGCGGACGTAGTCCTTGGGCAAAAGAACCTTGGCAACCCTGTCAAATGTCTCAGGCTCATGTTTTTTTACCCAGAGCAATTTTGGTGCGGTAAAGCCCGCCATGGCAATGTTGCCCGCTATTTCGCGGGAACGCGGCTCACGGCTTTCAATTTCTGCACACTCGGCAAATGACCGCGCATCATTCCACAGGATTGCGGGCCGCAAAACCTTGTCCGACTTGTCAATCAGCGTGGCCCCATGCTGCTGGCCTGAAAGCCCGATGCCCTCAACGGCGGCCACGGCTTTTGGCTTCGCTTTCTTCAGGAGTGCCACAACCTTCTGAGTGGCCTTCCACCAGTCCGTCGGGGCCTGTTCGGACCAGCCCTCATGCAGCCTTGACACTTTCAGGGGCGATGTGGCAGACGCCACGATCTCTTGCCTGTCATCAATCAGCACGCCTTTAACCGAGGAAGTTCCAATATCAAGTCCGAGATACATATGTCTGCTTTCTAAGGAAGATTGTCGCGCACGAAGATGTCGATGCGAATGTGTTCCATGGCTTCGACGAGCGGCGCCTTGTCGGCCTTCGCCATCAGCACACGAATGGCGCTGCGTACCTCATGGCCCGCGTTCTGGTTGATGATGACGTCGATGGTGCCGTCAACCAGGGCCCGGCGCGTGTGATCGGTGAGTTCATGGGCGATGTAAGTAACCTGGTTTTGCCGCCGGGCATTTTCAAGCGCCGTAACGATGCCGCGCGCGCCCGCGCCCACGTTGTAGATGCCAATAAGATCAGGATGCTCGGCAAGCATTTGCGCGGTGACTTTTTCAACCCGCTGCCAGTCATCGCGCGATTCCAGAACAGGCAAGATGGTGAGATGCGGAAATTCATGCAGCATGACCTGTTCAAAGCCAAAGCGCCGTTCGATGTGATCCCGGAGCGAAAGGGAACCGGCAATCAGACCAACTTTGCCTTTCCTGTTGCCAAGATAGCGCCCCATCAGCGTGGCGGCGGTCCGCCCCGCGCTTGAATTATCGATCCCCGCATAATGGGACCGCTTTGAACTCGGCACGTCAGACACCAGTGTCACAACGGAAACACCGCGCTCCACCAATCCATTAATGGCTTCGCGCACCCGCGGGTGATCGAGGGCTACGGCTGCCACCCCATCATAAATATCGCCGATACTGTCCAGTGTCGTAGCGAGTGTGCTGGCGTCAAACACATCGGTAAGGCGGAGGTCAATATGCACACGCTCGGTAACCATGCGGGCAGCATTGGCGCGCACCTCTTCGCCAAGCTCGATCATGAAACTGTTGTTGCCTTCCGGCAGCACGAAGCAGAAGCGATATTCCTTGCCCTTTGCCAGGCGTGCCGCCAGCCGATCCGGCTGATAGTTTAAATGCCGGATGGCTTTTTCAACCCGCGAGGCAGTTTGCGGCCTGACCGCGGCGCGCCCATTCAGCACCCGGTCAACGGTTGCAACGCTAAGACCGGCCTCAAGGGCCACATCCTCAATGGTAACTCTTGCCATGCCCCATATGGACTCGCAGGCGGAATTTTGTCAATTCCTGATAGGCGTCTATCAGAACTATTCTAGCGCGCTTTCCGCTCAGGTGTTTCACCTGAGCGACAAGAAATCGCGCCAGATTAATAAGCTGGAGCATGTTCTTGTCGGCAAAGTCGCGCAACTTTGCCGGAACATGCTCTAGCTGGGCGAAATGCCGTTGACGCCGAGATATGCCGAGTAAAGTGAGGTGCAGCCGCAAATAAAGAGACGGTTCAATTTTGCGCCTCCGAAGCACACATTGGACACCAGTTCAGGAATGAGAATTTTACCAATCAAGGTGCCATCGGGAAGGTAGCAGTGAACCCCATCACCAGCGCTGGTCCAGATGCGCCCATCCCTATCCACGCGAAAACCATCAAACAGACCTGCCGTGCAAATGGCAAAGACCTTGGACTTGCCAAGGGCTTCCCCATTGTCTTTCACGTCAAATCGGCGGATGTGCTTGTTGCCGTTGCGCTTGTGGCTGACGCCTGTGTCGGCGATGTAAAGATATTTTTCATCGGGCGAGAAGGCCAGTCCGTTCGGCTTGTCAAAGTCAACGCAAACCAGGTCAACTTCGCCGCTCAGGGGATCAACCCTGTAAACGTGATTGCCGCCAATTTCGCTTGTCCCTTGCGCGCCCTCATAATCGATGAGATGGCCGTAAGGCGGATCCGTAAACCAGATGGAGCCGTCCGATTTCACCACCACATCATTGGGCGAATTGAAGCGCTTTCCTTCAAAGCTGTCGGCAATGACTGTGATGGAGCCATTGTGCTCCGTGCGTGTCACGCGGCGCGCGTAGTGCTCGCAGGAAACCAGACGTCCCTGGCCGTCCACCGTATTCCCGTTTGAATAGTTTGAAGGATGGCGGAAAACCGAAACCGAGCCATCGGTTTCGTCGTAACGCAGCATGCGATTGTTCGGGATGTCGGACCAGATGAGATAGCGCCCGGCCGCAAACCACGCGGGTCCTTCCGACCAGCGCGCCCCCGTCCACAGCCTCTCAACGCGCGCATGGCCGATGATGCATTCATTGAAGCGGGAATCGATATCTTCAAAGCCTGTGCCTTCAACTGCGCCGTAATACATCTTCTACCCCTGCTTATATGATTGAGGACTTTGAGGGATTACCGATAACAAACTCCACCACAAAGTGAAAGGGTATGCATAAATGGTGCATATTTGACCTTGAGCGAGACGCTGATTGCTGGTTAGTGTTTTCGACGGAAAACAATGAAATTGAAAGAACTCATGCCAACGAAGCTCTTCGATCTCTTGGGCAAACGCGCCCTGGTTACAGGCTCGAGCCAGGGCATTGGATTAGCCATAGCCGGGGGATTAGCGGGTGCAGGCGCTGAAATCATCCTGAATGGCCGCGACAGGGTCAAACTTGAAAGTGCTGTTGCAGAGTTACGGGCGAATGAATTCAAAGTTCATGGCATGGACTTTGATGTGACCTCGCAGGAAAGCGTTGTTGCGGCCATTGCCAAAATTGAAACTGATATCGGCCCGATAGAGATTCTCGTGAATAATGCAGGAATGCAATTCAGAACCCCTCTGGAAGATTTTCCACCGGAGAAATTTCGCGAGCTTATGCGCGTGAATGTTGAAAGCGCATTTCTGACTGGGCAGGCTGTGGCCCGTCACATGATCAAGCGTGGACGTGGAAAAATCATCAATGTCTGTTCAGTGCAAAGTGAGCTCGGCCGCTCGGGTATTGCGCCCTACACTGCCACCAAGGGGGCAGTGAAGATGCTGACCAAGGGCATGTGCGCCGATTGGGCGAAGTACGGCATTCAGGTCAATGCCATTGGCCCCGGCTATTTCAGGACACCACTCAATCAGGCCCTTGTGGACAATCCGGAATTTTCGTCGTGGCTGGAAAAGCGCACTCCTGCTGGGCGCTGGGGGGAGGTTGGCGAACTTGTGGGCGCTGCCATATTCCTGGCCAGCGATGCCTCCTCATTCGTCAATGGTCATATCCTTTATGTCGATGGCGGCATCACCTCGGTGCTGTGACATGTTTACGGGAGCAGCCATTGTCATGGGGGTCACGAGTTGTGGCAAGACCAGCGTGGGTGAAGGACTGGCTGCGGAATTGAACTGCCCCTTCATCGAAGGTGACAAGCTTCATCCCGCTTCCAACATTGCAAAAATGTCGACGGGAACGCCTCTCAATGATGCGGACCGCTGGCCCTGGCTGGAAATTATTGGCAAGGCGATGAAGGTTGAATGTAATGCTGGCCATGGTGTTGTTGCATCCTGTTCGTCCCTAAAGAAAGCCTACCGGCAAAAACTTGCCGAAGCCGCAGGGCGGCCAATTACCTTCATTTTTTTGCATGGCAGCCGGGACCTGCTGGCCGCCCGCATGGCAGAGCGCAAGGGCCATTTCATGCCTATATCCCTGCTGGACAGCCAGCTTGCAACCATTGAAATTCCAGGACCCGAGGAGAAGGCTCTTCATCTCGATGTGATCCTGCCGGTTGACGAGTTGGTCAGACGTTCAAATGCCTACCTGACCAGTGCAAATTACAGTGAGGAAGTTAATCATGTCACAAGCTGAAATCGGCCTCATTGGCCTTGGAGTGATGGGCTCCAACCTTTCACTCAACATTGCGGAAAAGGGAAATCGCATCGCAGTGTTTAATCGCACACCTGAGCGAACCGATGCCTTCATGTCTCAGGCCGGAGAATTGAAAGCCAATCTCATTCCCGCCAAAACCATGGAGGAATTTATCGCCAGCATTCGCCCGCCACGCCCCGTGATCGTCATGGTGAAGGCGGGAGAGGCTGTTGACGAACAAATCGCAGCGCTGAAAAAACTCATGGCGAAGGATGACATCATAATCGACGCGGGCAACGCCAATTTCAGGGATACCATGCGCCGCTTCCAGGAGCTTGAGGGAAGCGGGCTCACCTTCATCGGCATGGGCGTATCAGGTGGCGAAGAGGGCGCGCGTCATGGCCCTTCGATTATGGTGGGTGGAACGCCAGCGTCTT
>CAZHCO010000306.1:0-11627 GCA_964530965.1 uncultured Aestuariivirga sp.
CGCGATGACGATTAGGCCGCGAAATTGATTTCCGCGAATTTGCGCGACTGGATGAGCGGTTTTGCGCGGCCATGGAAATAAACAGCAAAGGGGCGGAACTTCGCTTCCAGATCCTCGTGAAGCAGTTCCCATTCCTGGTCATTGCTTTTGACATTCACCGAGAACAGGACATCGCCGAAATCGCCGTCCCGCATGGGAAATGAAATGCCATACTTCGTGATGCCGTATTTCAACGCGGTCGGCAGCAGGTCCTGCTTCGTCGGGTCGTCATCGGCCCAGTCAAGCACCTGGTTTTCGGCGATGGCAACTTCAAAACCGCGATCTCCCAATGGCGTATAGTTTGCCATATAGAAACTCATGTAAGCCGGATCATAAGTTGTAATCCACGTCACCTGGTCTGGCGTTCCGTCAATGGAATGAACCAGCCAATAGGAGAGATGATTGACCTTCAGGCGCGCGCAGGCCTGCTCCAGATAGTGCGTTGCTTCCTCAAAGGAGGCAAAAGCGCTTCTGGGCTCCGTCGCAAGATCAAAATCAGCTGTTAAAATCACATACACCCTTAGGTTCAAGGATAAGGGCGTGCCCTAAAGAGAGCGTTACGCAAGAGGGTAAACACCGGAGAAATTTCTTTCCCATTTTAGTCAATTTTTTGCAGACGTTTCCATAGACATTAAAGCCGCGTTACCGCCAGAGGCCGTCGTATCGGTGGAACACACCCGCTCCGTGGCAAAACGGTGCATGTAGTGGCCCCCGCCTGCCTTTGGCCCCGTGCCGGATAATCCTTCGCCGCCAAAGGGTTGCGCGCCGACAACGGCGCCGATCTGGTTGCGGTTTACATACATGTTTCCAACCCGCACCCGCCTTCGCACTTCATTAACCGTGCTTTCGATGCGGGTGTGCAAGCCGAGCGTAAGGCCAAATCCTGTGGCATTCAGAGCATCGCAAACCTCCGAAATGCGGCTTCCGGCAAAGCGCACCACATGGAGCACAGGGCCAAAGACTTCGCGTTTCAGGCCAGCAATGGAGTCCAGTTCATAGGCGGCGGGAGAAACAAACGTGCCATGCTTGCACTCCGCAGGCAGTGCGAAATCAAGAATGGTCTTCGCCTGCTTTGCCATCTGCAACTTATGCACCTCAAGCTTCTCGCGGGCATCCGTGTCAATGACAGGACCGATATCGGTTGCATAGTCCAAGGGATCACCGATGCGAAGCTCAGCCATGGCGCCCTTCAGCATGGCGATGACGCGAGGCGCCACATCATCCTGAACAAACAGCAATCGCGCTGCTGAACAGCGCTGCCCTGCACTGTCGAAGGCGGACGCGAGCACGTCACGTACGGCTTGTTCCGGGAGAGCGGAACTATCGACAATCATGGCATTCATGCCTCCGGTTTCAGCAATGAGCGAAACAAAGGCGCCCTCTCTCGCCGCCAACGCCCGGTTTATGATCGAAGCGGTTTCGTTTGAGCCCGTGAAGGCAACTCCGGAAAGGGCAGGATGGGCGAGAAGTGTCTTGCCGATCCGCGCCCCATCCCCCGGCAGGAAATGCAGGACTGATGGGGGAACCCCGGCTAGGTGTAGAAGTTTTACTGCTTCGTGAGCCACCAGCGGAGTTTGCTCTGCAGGCTTCGCCACGACAGCGTTGCCGGCCGCCAATGCGGCAGCAACCTGGCCCGTGAATATGGCCAGCGGAAAATTCCACGGGGCAATACAGGCGAACACGCCGCGGCCATGGAGCGTCAGCTCATTGCTTTCACCTGTTGGCCCCGGCAGGCGCAAGACTTCAGAAAATTCCGCCCTTGCCTGCATGGAGTAGTAGCGCAGGAAATCCACCGCCTCGCGCAGATCAGAAAGTGCGTTATCGAGAGTCTTTCCCGCCTCCTGAACAAGGAGTGCCATGAGACGTGAAGATTTTTCCTCATAGAGTGCTGCAGCCTTCTCAAGGATTATCGCGCGGGCCTCCCCGCCAATCAAATCCCAATCGCGTTGATGCTTTGAAGCCAAAGCCATGGCTTGAACAACGGATTTTTCATCCGCCTCGTGGACCAAGCCGATATTCACCCGGTTGTCATGAGGTGCATTGATGTTGAGCAGGGGTCCGCCACGTTGGGCCTTGCCATTAACCAGGGTTGAAGCGTCAACGGACTTAGCCAATTCGCGCTTAATGCTATCCACAATCCTGGTGCGCGTCGCATCATCCCATAGTGGCACGCCTGCGGAACTCATGCGGCCTTCAAAAATGTTCCGAGGTGCAGGAATACGGGGATGTGGAATTTGGGTGAGCGCACCGACTTCCATCACGGGATCAGTAATAATATCAGCAATGGGTGCATCATCATCGGCAAGCCGGTTGACGAATGATGTGTTAGCCCCGTTCTCAAGCAGCCTGCGCACGAGATAGGCCAGCAAATCCTCGTGCGATCCGACCGGCGCGTAAATCCGGCACGGCAAATTCATCTTCGTCGGACCAACCACCTGTTCATAAAGCGCCTGCCCCATGCCATGGAGCCGCTGAAACTCATAGCCGCCCTGTTCGCCCGCCATGACTTTGATGGTCGCAATGCTGTGGGCATTGTGCGTGGCAAACTGAGGGTAAAACAAGTTCCGCTTGGCCAGCATGAATTTCGCGCATGCCAGATAGCTCACATCAGTTGAAACCTTGCGCGTGAACAAAGGGTAGGCCTCAAGCCCCGCTTCCTGCGCCCGCTTGATTTCCGTATCCCAATAGGCACCTTTTACCAGGCGCACCGGCAGAACCCGCTGATTTGCTTTCGCAAGATTTGCCAGCCATTCCAAGACCGGTTTGGCCCGCTTGCCATAGGCCTGCACCGCAAGGCCCAACCCATTCCAGTCCTTCAACCGCGCGTCACCGGCCAGGCTTTCAAACAGGTCGAGCGACAGATCGAGACGGTCCACTTCTTCCGCATCAATGGTGAGGCCAACGTTCAGGGATTTGGCAAGTACCGCAAGTTCAACAATTTGCGGCATCAGCTCCGCATGTACGCGGGCCTGTTGTTTAACTTCATAACGGGGATGCAGGGCCGAGAGCTTGACCGATAGTGATGGCCTTGAAAAAATCTCATCTTCTGTTGCAATGGCACCAAGTTTCTTGAGCGCGGACTTGTAGGATGCAAAATATTTCTTGGCATCGTTCGCCGTAAACGCAGCCTCCCCCAGCATGTCATAGGAAAAGCGATAGCCTTCCGCCTCCAATGGCTTGGCAATGCCCAAGGCCTCCTCAATGGTGCGTCCCAGCACAAACTGCTTTCCCATGATCCGCATGGCCTGTTTCATGGCGCTGCGGATGACCGGCTCGCCCGAGCGCGTGATCAGCCGCTTGAGATAGCCCGCCGTATCGAATTTCGTGCCTTTGCCAAGCTCCACAATCTTGCCCGTAAGCATAAGGCCCCAGGCCGAGGCATTCACGAACAGCGATTCCGACTGGCCGAGATGGCCTTCCCAATCCTTGCCGCCGATCTTGTCGGCAATCAGCTTGTCGGCGGTTTCGGCGTCGGGAATACGGAGCAGCGCTTCCGCCATGCACATCAGCACCACGCCCTCCTCCGAGGATAGGGAGTATTCCTGCATGAAAGCATCAATGCCGCCCTGGGCCTGGCGATTGGCGCGCACTGCTGCGACCAGAACCTTGGCCAGATCGGCAACGCGTTTCCTGTCTTCAGCGCTGAGTAACGCTTCCGCCGCCAGTTCCTTCACCAGCGAAGTCTCGTCGGCAAAAAGACGGGCGGAAATGGCAGAACGATTTGGGTTGGCAATCATGGAGGCCTCCAGAATGGACCCAACTTGCCACAAATGGGGATACTTTTCTCGCCATTATTGTGCAAGTATGGAGGCATAAACAGCAAGAATTCAGGCGAGGTAGGGAAAAATGCCAGAAAAAGGGGAAATGCCAGAGAATTTAGATTTCATTGATTTGCAGCTCTTGACCACATTGCAAAATGAGGGCCGCATTCCCGTTGTCGAACTTGCCAAGAAGGTGAACCTGTCGGCAACGCCCTGCACGCTCCGTATGCGCCGGCTTGAGCAGGAAGGCGTCATAGTTGGCTACCACGCGCGGATAAATCCTGTAGCACTCAATCAGGCGCTGATGGTGTTCGTCACCGTTAGCCTCAAAGCTACTGATGAAGCCAGCCTCAAGGCTTTCAACGCGGCGGTGAAGCCCGTAAAACAGATCCTCGAATGCCACATGCTGGGCGGCGGCTTTGATTACCTCCTGAAAATCCGCGTGCGCGACATGCCGGAATACCGCGAAATCCTGGGCAGCATCATCGGCGCCCTGCCCATGATCGAAAGCACCCATTCCTACTTTGTCATGGAGCAAGTAAAGGAGAGTCCACTGTTGCCGATTCCGCGACTCAGGGACCGTAAATCGTGAAGCCAAAGATCATTCGCACAATCGAAGGTTTGCGCCGCGAAACGTTGAAATGGCGGAACGATGAATTGACCTTCGCAATAGTCCCCACCATGGGGGCACTCCACGAAGGCCACCTCACACTCGTGGCAGAAGGCATCGAGCACGCCGACCGTGTGGTTGTGACAATCTTTGTGAATGCCAAGCAGTTCGGCGCTAATGAGGATCTGAACCGCTACCCAAGGGATGAGGCGGGCGACGTTGCCAAGCTGGCGGCGGCCGGGGCACATTTGATCTTTGCCCCTCCCGCCGATGAAATCTATGGCGAGAATTTTGCCACGACGGTGGTTCTCAAAGGCCCGGCCAAGGCCAATCTTGAAGACAAGTTCCGCCCCCACTTCTTTGACGGCGTTGCAACCATCGTGGCCAAGCTCTTCATTCAAAGCGGCGCGGACTTTGCCATCTTCGGCCAGAAGGATTACCAGCAATTGCAAGTGGTGTCCCGCATGGCGCGTGATCTTGATATTCCAATCGAAGTCATTGGCGTGCCAACGGTGCGTGCACCTGATGGTCTCGCCCTGTCATCACGCAATCAATATCTCACCAAGACCGAACGCCACCAGGCAACCGCCATCTACAAATCGCTTAATCAGGCCGCAGAGAAAATACGCTCCGGAACCGACCCGCAAAAAGCCATGCGCGCCGCATCGCGTTCTTTGACCACGCTTGGCTTCAAAGTTGATTATGTGACCGCCAGGAATGCCGAAACCCTCGACGTGCCCCTATCCCACAGCGACGAACCACTGCGCCTCCTGGCCGCCGCCTGGATCGGCAAGACAAGGCTGATCGACAATATTGAAGTTTGACGGCACTAATTTAAAGCAAACCCAGCGCTGACAGCTCTCGCCGCATGTCTTCATTCATCTCGCTTTCAATTGCCCCCTTTTTCAAATCCGCTGGCGCATCTTCCGCGCTGAGGTAACGCCAACCCTGGAAAGCCCGCCGTGGCGTGGGCCACACGGGAACAATCCTTGCCTTGAAATCAATGCGGCAGCGCGATATGCCGTCCTTGCCCTTGACAGGAACAAGATCGGCAATG
Organism: uncultured Aestuariivirga sp.; assembly: GCA_964530965.1. Lineage (GTDB taxonomy): Bacteria > Pseudomonadota > Alphaproteobacteria > Rhizobiales > Aestuariivirgaceae > Aestuariivirga. The sequence continues at coordinate 5,468 of CAZHCO010000306.1, forward strand.
GGCTGGCGGCACAGGATCATGCCGCGGATGACCCAGTAAAGTGAACCGCCATTCAATATCTCATCGCTGCGCTTCGGGAACATCCGCGTCGTGTGGTCTAGGGTGTCCAAGCCCTTTCTCGCATCTCTCACCCATTGCTTGAGTTCGGACACTTCCGAAACACCGACACATAATTTAATGAGATGAAGCGGCATAAAATAAACGATTGCCTCTGGACTAGGGATGAACCACCTATGCTAACATGGCCCTCAGGGAAACCTCAAAGCCAATGTTTTCCGCCATGAGGATTGGACAAATCATGACCACAGTCGCAAAAGTAATCGAGCTTACCGCCTCGTCGCCCAAGAGCATTGAAGATGCCGTCGAAACCGGAATCAAGCGCGCCGATACGACCCTGGATCAGATTGAAAGCGCTTGGGTGCAGGACATCAAGTGCGTTGTCAAGAATGGCAAGGTCAGCGAGTGGCGGGTGAACATGAAGATCACTTTCCTGCTGAAATGAGCTGGCCACAATCACGCTAACGTGAGGCCCTGAACGCGCTCGTGATTGGTAAGTGACCCAGGATTTCGCCATCAAAGGCCCATGATTGCCGTTGATGAAAACCTGGACGTGGCACGGCTGACGGAATTTCTGGCTGACGATTACGCCAGGCTCAGACTTTACATGGGCGTAAGCGCTTTCAACGCGATGGTCCGCCACTGCTTCGCGGCCTATTCGACGGAGGTTCCAAAAGCCCGTTCCCTTTCGCAGCATTTGCCTAATTTTCTCGACCTGACAAAACCTTTTTCCCGGAATCCGGAACTTTCGGATTTAGCCCATTTGGAAAAAGCCTTTCATGCCGCACTCGATGCACCCGAAGCTCCCACCCTGACCCTTTCCGAATTCGTCGGAAGAAATCCGCAAAATTTTTTTCTGGAGCTACACCCTTCGGTTCAAAGACTGCACTTGCGCACCAATGCCGCTAGCATCTGGGCCGCCCTGACTGCTGGCGAACTGCCCCCTGCTCCCATGAAACTGCATGCACCTTTGGAGTTAGTCGTGTGGCGGCAGGGGTTGGCGTCACGTTTCAGAATACTGGGTGAGGAAGAAGCCGTGTCCTTTGACGAGGCCGCGAGCGGTGAACTGACAGGCATTGATCAAATTTCGGAATATTTTCTTCATGGCTGGCTGGAGGCCGAGGTCGTATCAGCGGTGTGCGAAATGGAATACGAAGGTGAAAAATAATCACCATTGAACCGCAGGCAATAACTTGCACCATCTCGTGTTACCGAACTCCTATAATTTCGATTCCATTTTCCCTGACAGTCATTGGTTTTGATTAGGGTTAGAAACATTTTAGCCATGCTGTTGAACGACAGCTCAGTTACTAGCTCGACTGTTAACTAGAACAGGAGCGGGTTATGGAAGATAAGAAAACGACTGGCAGGGTCAGTGACCTTGCCAGAATCCTCGAAGATTGTGAGGTGATGGAAGTAACAGCGACGACTTGGGCGCCCTACTACGCAAAAGGAGACATGTTGTTCATCCATTCTGAAAGCAAGGTGACAATACGTGACCGCGTATCACTGACTACTCGCAATGGCCGTCATTTTCTTGGTGCCTATATTGAAAAAGGCAACAAGGGGACAGTTATCCAGAGTTTTGAAGGAACCCTAAAATTTGAGCGCTTTGATGAAAACGACTTAACGTCGGTTTCGAAGATTATTGCGGCCGTTTATCGGTAGGAGTAATGCAGCGTTTAGTTAGCCTGTCGCCATACTATCGCTGTTCCAACTTTCTTAGGTGCACAGCTTGGCGCACCTTTTCCCATCGTCTTATAAGGCCGGATATTTCAACGATGCGCCTAGGAGTTGAGCTTGCTCACGTAGCAGGAAACGCCACTCGATTTCAGTTTTGAGCAGCTTTTCTTCGCAGCATTTTGATTCTCAAAACCGGCAAGCCGCACCCGGAAGACTACTCCCTTGGTGCCCAAATCAGCGCGCACCACAACCGGTTTCTGGGTCGCCAGCGCCTTATGCTTGGCCTTCATTTTTTCCCAGGTTGACCAGGCCCCATCTTCGCTCATGGCGGAAGCCAATTGCACGCTCCAGCCATCGGCGACCGGCGCTTCGGCAGGCACCTCCTCAGACACGTCGGCAACCGTCGGTTCTGTGGCGGCCGGTTCTTCCTCTTCAACGACTTCAACAGCTACGATTTTTTCTTCTTCGATAGGAATCCGGTCCGGAATTTTGGCAACAGCAGGTTTGCTCACTGCCGCCGTCAGAATCGGATCGCTCACGCCCGCCGTCAACAATTCGTCAGTGGGCTCGACTGCCTTTGGCAGATCAGGCTTGCGAACGGTGATCTGGCCGCCGCCCGCATTCAACGCTGCCACATACACAGGCTTGGAAGTCCCGCTTTCCTGCAAGGCCGCCAACTTTTCGATGGCTAGATTGAACTTGGGATTGGCGGCAATGGCGCGCTCCAGTGATTTCCGTGCATCGACCCGACGCTTCAAATTTTCAAAGGCAAGCGCTTCCGCAAAATAGACATGCTCGATATTAGGATGCTTGTAGCGCGCGGCCTTCTCATAATCCGACAGCGCAAAAAGAAACTGCCCGCTTTCGCGAAGCGCATTGCCCCGGCCATAATAAGCATGGGCAAATGAGGGGTCGAGAAACAGGGCGCTGGTGTAATCTTCCACCGCCGCCGAAAGCGCGTTCAACTTCTGATGGCTAAGGCCACGGTTATAGAGCGCAGTTGCCCGCAGTCCGGCACCCATCGCATCAAGGCGAAGGGCGGCCGTATAGTCATCGATGGCATCCTGGTACAAGGCAATCTGCTGATGGGCCAGCCCGCGATTGAGCAAAGCATTCGCCAGCACTTCCGTGGGCAAATCCTGAGATTCAATCGCCTGTGAATACGCGTTAATCGCTGCCCTCTGGTCTCCCGCCGCCAGCGCCTTGTATGCCTGTTCAGCGATGATTTCATTGGGGTTTTTGGTGGCAGCGAATGCCGGACCGGATGCAGCCACACATGCAGCAAGAAACGCGGAACTAACAGACGCAAGGATTACACTACGGACACTCATCCTTTCAGTAATAGGATGTTAGGGTTAAGACTCCGTTTCCAGCGGAAATTCAAAGGAAAACGGGAGGTTAACCCTCACGCAGCGCGTAGGCGAACTGGTCGGTGAGCGGCTTCAGGAAATAGGTGAGCGGCGTCTGAGCTTCCGTCTGGATGAAGGCTTCCGCCGGCATGCCGGGTTTCAGTTTGTTGTTGCCAAGTTTGATAAGTTCCTTGGCCGAGATCATCAGGCGCACTGAATAGAATGGTGCCGAGTTCGGGTCGGTCCGGCTGGTGTCGGCGGAAATCTGCGCCACCTCTGCTTCAACCTCGGGCGTGAGCCTGGAATTGAATGAGGGAAAGCGGATATGGGCAATCTGCCCCGGTCGCACCTGATCAATGTCCTGCGGCATGACCTGCGCCTGCAGGATTAGATCATCGGCTTCGGGAACAATAAGCATAATGGGCTCACCGGGGCCAATGACACCGCCAATGGTGTGAACCGCCAACTGATAGACGTCACCCGTGATCGGCGCCTTGATCACCATGCGTTCAAGCCGCGAGGCGACGGCAAGTTTGCGTTCCTTCAACTCGGCAACCTTGCCTTCGATCTCGCGCAGGTCCGTCAAGGTCTGGGACAAATCTTCTTCATCAATCTGCAAAATTTGCAGTTTCACTTCGGCAATACGCGCCTCCGCCGAAGCTTTGCTGGCTACAAGCTCGCCCCGCTCGCCATCAAGCCGCGCCGTTTCGCGGTCCATCGCCAACACGCGGCTGACGGGGACAAGTCCCTTGCTCTGCAAGTCTTTCAGATCGGTGAGTTCGGCGCTGATCAAACTCAATTGCTTTTCCTTGGCTGACTTCTGGGAATCCAAACCGCCAATTTGCTCCGTTAGCTGACCAATCTGCTGGTTGAGTTGTTCTTTCTTTCCGACAATGGCCTGCAAGCGCGCATCGAACAATTTGGTCTGACCCGCCATGATGGCAGCTAATGCCGGCTCGCTTGCCCGCGCCAAAATTTCATCTGGAAAAGTTATGACCGGGGACCGGTCGCGCTGCGCCTTAAGCCGGGCGCGTTTGGCAAGGGCCTCATCCAGCAGGCCATCAATAATGGCAAGCTCGGATTTTGTCTCTGTGTTGTCGAGAAAAACCAGTGCCTGGCCATTCTCGACCCGGTCGCCATCCTTTACCCGGATTTCGCCTACGATGCCGCCTTCCTTGTGCTGAACCTTCTTCGAGTAGGATTCAACCATGATGGTGGCCGGCGCAATGACAGCGCCATTCAGTTCGGTAAGAACTGACCAGCTCCCAACCACACCAACCATGATTAGGACAGACAGGAAGCCAATGACCTGAAAGCGGCGGAGCGAGGAATTTGTGTTGATCGTTTGCATCGCCTAATTTGCCTGTACCAGCGCGGGCTTGGACGGCGGTTGCGCAGGTTGGGCGGCGCCCACTGCTGGCCGGTTCAGCACCTTTCGCAGGATTTCATCACGCGGCCCCAGCGCCACCGTCCTGCCTTCGCTCAAAACCAGAATCTGCTGAATGGAAGCAAGCGCACTGGGACGGTGCGCGATCACCACTACGGAAGCCCCCCGTTCCATGGAAACGCGAATGGCGCGGTCAAGCGCTGCTTCACCTTCCGCATCAAGATTTGAATTGGGCTCATCCAATACAAACAACACGGGGTCGCCATACAGGCATCGCGCAAGCGCCACGCGCTGGCGCTGGCCCGCCGAAAGCCTGGCCCCATTCTCGCCCAATGGCGTGTCGTAACCCTTGGGCAGGCGCATGATGAGATCATGAACATTGGCAAGCTGTGCTGCTTCAACAATCTTGGCGGGGTCGGCCGCTACATCGAAGCGCGCGATGTTTTGCGCCGCCGTGCCGTCAAACAATTGGATGTCTTGTGGCAGATAGCCGATGAGCTTGCCCGCCTCATCAAGGTCACGCTGGTCGTGGGTGGCCCCGTCCAGCCGCACGGTACCGCGCGTAATTGGCATGACGCCAACAAGAGCCCGCGCCAGTGTGGATTTGCCAGCCCCCGTCGGTCCGATCACGCCAATGCCATGGCCCGGTTCCACCGTAAAGCTGATGCCCTGAAGTAGCGGTTTCTCCGCCCCCGGCAGTTGAACAATAAGGTTTTCAACCTCCAACTTGCCGGTTGGTTGCGGAAGTTTCATGCGATTGGCAACGGCTGGAACTGACGCCAGAATATTTCCCAGCCGCTCGAGCGCTTTGCGGAATCCAAGGAACTGCTGCCAGCTGGCAACTGCCTGTTCGACCGGAGCAAGGGCGCGGCCCATGATGATGGAAGCGGCAATCATTGCGCCCGCAGAAATTTCATGCTGGAGAGCGAGATAAGCACCGAGTGCCAGAATTCCCGATTGAACCATGAGGCGCAATACCCGAGATGCGGCACTGAGGCTGCCGCCCACATCATTGGCGATTGTCTGGTGATCCAGCGCCACCTGCTGCATCTCTGCCCACTTTTTGCGAATGGCGCCGCGCATGCCAAGCGAATGCAGCGCTTCCGAATTGCGCCGGCTTTCATCAGTCATAATCGATGATTTGACCATCGCTGAATTGGCTTCGGCCAAGGGACCGCGCGTTGCCTTCTCGGACCACAGGGCCAGAATGAAAATAACAATGGCCGCGATGACGGATGCCACACCAAGCACCCAGTGCATGAGAAATATGACCAGCAGATAGACCGGCACCCACGGCATGTCCAAAAACGCAAATGGCCCTTGGCCCGAGAGGAACTGGCGGATGGTTGCCAGATCGTTGACAGGTTGCCCTCCAATGCCTTGCGTGCGCCGCAGCGCATGTTCGGCCATGGAATCAAAGACGCGGTCACGCAGTCTTTCCTCAACCCGCCTGCCAATGCGCACCAGAATGCGGGCGCGGAGATACTCCAGAAATCCGTAATAGGCATAAAGCGCAATGACGATGGCAATGAGGGCGACAAGGGTTGGCACGCTGCCCGAGGTCAGCACCCGGTCATAGACCTGCAGCATGAACAGCGGGCCCGTGAGCATGAGGATGTTGACCAGGCAGCTGAACAGCGCCGTTGACGCAAAGGCCGCACGACTAGCCAGCAAGGCGCTCGAA
>CAZHCO010000307.1:0-2257 GCA_964530965.1 uncultured Aestuariivirga sp.
CGACTGATGTCAACTTCCGTCCGGCGGTCTGGAGCAATCCAGGCCAGATGCATGCAACGGGGCGGGAAGCGATAGCGGGTGCTGATATCGTCAAGGTCAGCGCCGAAGAATTGCTGGCCCTTGCCCCTGCCGCGGATACGGCAAGCGCTGTCAGAAGCCTGTGGCACAGCGGCCTCAAAATATTTGCCGTCACCCACGGGGCTCGCGGCGCTGAACTCTTTACCGCGCGTTGCCACGTGAGCATTCCCGGATTCCCGGTCAAGGTTGCGGACACGGTCGGCTGCGGCGACGCTTTCATGGCGGCGTTGCTCACCGGCCTTCAGCTTGAGCGCCTTGCCACCTCTAACGAAGAAGAGCTCTACAACATCGGCCGCGCGGCATGTGCTGCGGGCGCAGCGGTTGCCCGTGTTGCCGGCGCCATGGAACACATGCCGCGGCGGCAGGATATCAACACTCTCATTGCAGATCTGGATAACGCTGGTTCGTGATCAAAACCGAACTGTGATGCGTGCCGCAGCGGCATATCATTTTTTTCAGGAACAATACCAAATGGGGGCTTGAAAGGGTGCGCTCGCAAGTGTTCCGGGGCGGGTTGCCTTATTGATCCCAATTAGTAACGGGATTGGGACGACGTTCAACGGGCTTTTCGCCAAAATAGCAATGAAAGTCCAAAACCTAAATAGCTATAAGAAAATCTGAGATTGGCTTGAATGCTCTATCGGCCACAGGGAATATTTCAGGCGCATCTCGCCAAAGTAAACTCAGTGCGATTGCTGGGTTCTTCTTATATTCCATTGAAATGAAACTTCGTATTTTTCCTTTGTCGAGCTTACTAATTGTCCAATCCTTCACAGCCGCGCAATCAAAAGCTTTCGCAACACATTTAGCCTTAGCCGGATATTTGCGCTCTACGATTTCCCAAAGCACTGTCTCAAAGCACCCCTTCACACCTGGTTCAGGCCACATCCATAGCGATAGCGATGGATCGCCTGCCGTCGTTTTTCCCGATACGGCAGGGAGACCCCAAGCACGCCCGAATGAATTAGCTGCTCTGGTAATCCTCCCATTTTTAATGGGACCTGATTGTAGAACTCACGCGGCCAATTGCAGTTTCAGTTTCTGAGCGGGAGTGATCCCGCCAAGCCCCATGTTGGGGCGGTCGTTGTTGTATGTCCATAGCCACTCTGTGGCGTAGTCCTGCACCTCCTTGATGGTTGCAAACATGTATTGATCCAGCCACTCATGGCGGACGGTTCTGTTGTAGCGTTCGATGTAGGCGTTTTGTTGCGGCTTGCCCGGCTGGATATGCTGAATGGCAATGCCACGATCTTCCGCCCATCGCAGCAACTGCCCGCTGATGTATTCCGGGCCGTTGTCGACACGGATCGCAAGCGGTGGTCCCCGCCATTCAATGATCCGGTCGAGGCTACGTGTGACCCGCTCCGCTGGCAGTGAGAAGTCAACTTCAATGCCAAGCCCCTCGCGGTTGAAGTCATCAACGACATTCAACAACCGGAAGGCCCGCATGTCTTCAAGACGATCTGCCATGAAGTCCATCGACCAAACCGTGTTGGGGTGATCGGGAACCACCAGTTCTTCCGGCTTCTCCCGCTTCAGGCGCTTCTTCGGTTTGATCCGCATGTTGAGCTCCAGTTCGCGGTAAATCCGGTACACACGCTTGTGGTTCCAGCCATGACCCTTCACATTGCGCAGATACAGAAAGCACAGGCCAAAACCCCATGTTCTCCGTGCCTGTGTCAAGCCAACCAGCAGATCGGCAATCCGCTCGTTCTCCTGGTCAAGCTTCGGTGTGTAGCGATAGCAGGTCTCGCTCACACAAAATGTCCGGCAGGCAAGCGCAACACTCACGCCCTTGTGCGTCACAGCGTCCTCGGCCAGTTCACGACGCATCGCTGGCCGGTTTATTTTTTTCCGAGAGCTTCCTTCAACAACTCGTTCTGCATGCTGAGTTCTGCGAACATCTTCTTCAGACGCCGGTTCTCATCTTCCATGACTTTCATGTCAGCAATCATCGAAGCATCCATGCCGCCGTATTTTGATCGCCATTTGTAAAACGTCGCACTGCTGATCGCATGCTCCCGGCACACATCCGTCAAAGCCAAGCCGCCCTCAACCTGGCGCAGCACACCCATGATCTGGGCCTCCGTAAATCTGCTCTTCCTCATCCGAATCTCCTCGTTGTTTCTTTCCGAGAAAATTCTACCTTCAAAACCCCTTAGTCTAGGGGAGGATTACC
>CAZHCO010000308.1:0-11296 GCA_964530965.1 uncultured Aestuariivirga sp.
GTCCCTGATCGATAACCGACAGTGTAACAAAATCAGCCTCGCTTCCACCTTCAATCTTTACAATTTTGTCGGGACCTGAATATTTAATCGCATTCTCGACGAGATTGAGAACCACCTGCACCAATTCATCCCACTCTCCAGCGACCTCAAGCGCTGAATTCAAGTTGACCTGAAGCTCAACCTTTTCTTCCTGCGCCATGCTGGACAGGAGATCACAGACGTGGCGGGCCACCTGTGCCAGGTCAACTTTCGCAGAAGGGCGCAGATGGACATTCATTTCGATGCGCGAAAGCGAAAGCAGGTCGTCGATGAGCCGCCGCATGCGCTCGGCCTGGGTGCGCATAAGATTCAGGAATTTCTCGCGCGCCGTTTCATCGGCTCGCGCCGCACCCTGGAGGGTATCAATGAAACCTGAAAGTGAGGCCAGCGGCGTGCGAAGTTCATGGCTGGCATTGGCCACAAAATCAGAGCGCATGCGCTCAATCTGCTGTTCGCGCGTCAAGTCCTTGAGCACCAGCAGAACCGCAGGACCTTCCGCCTGAGCCGAAACTATAGGCGACACATAGACTTCAAAATGCCGGGCAAGGGGGCCGCGCATTTCATAGTCAACGCTCAAGCTCTCACCTTGCGACATGGCACGCGCCACCGCCTCAAGCACGGCAGGTGCGCGAATGGTCTGGCTGAGATGCAGTCCCACCGGCACCATCTCCCGCATCTCTTCCGCGTTGGCATTGGCCTTGATGACAATGCCGTTGCTGTCCAAAATCAGAATGGGATCGGGAAGAGCGGCGACCAGATGATCGACAACATCAACGCGCGCGGATTTTTGCTCCGGTGCTGCTATGAGTTCAGGCTTTTTCTCGCTCCATGGCCATACCATAGGTGCAATTAGACTTCTTAGGGTCATTCGTGCAAGTCTGTCGGTAAATAATTACATTCGCGCGAAGCTGATGACCCAAGACATCGATGAAGGCATGCTCACCTTCTATAAGGAGCTTTCCAAACGCTCGCCGCCGGAAAGTGCCGATTGGCCTTTGCCCGAACAACGCAAGGCCTGGGACGACGTCTGCCGCCTGTTCCGTGCCGAACGGCCCCAGCGCCTGCTCGTTGAAGATATTGATGTGGATGGCATTCATGTCCGCGTCTTTCGCCCGCCGGGCGAAGCCCCAAAGCCAGCAGTCATTTATTTTCATGGCGGCGGCTGGGTTCTGGGCTCGTGCGAAACCCACGACGACATGTGCGCCGAAATGGCCGTCGGGGCCGATTGTGTCGTGGTGCTGGTTGATTACCGTCTTGCGCCGGAACACCCGCACCCAGCCCAATTGGAAGATTCCCTCAAAGTGCTGTTGTGGATGCGAAGCTCGGGCCGCGCCTTCGGTATTGATCCCGATCGTATTGTGGGGGCAGGCGATAGCGCCGGCGGCCAAATGACAGTGGGACTAGCCCTGATGCTGCGTGACAACGGCGCGCCACAACTCAGGGGCCAAGTCCTGATCTATCCCGTTTTGGGCGCCGACGTGAATACGCCATCCTATATCCGCAACGCCCATGCGCCGTGTCTTACAAAGTCTGAAATGATATTTTATCTCGATTGCTTCTTGGGACCGCGGGGAAATCCCAATTGGTTTGATCCCCGGGCCATTCCCAATCTCGCCTATAGTCTGGAAGGCCTACCGCCCGCCTACATTTCCGTGGCCGCCCATGACCCACTTTTAGATGATGGCGTCATTTTCTATAATAAAATGCGAGCTTCCGGGATTCCGGCAATTCTCCGGGAGGAACCGGCCCTCGCCCATTCCTTCATGCGCGCCAGGCATGTGAGCGCACCAGCAAAAAAGGGCTTCAACATGATCGTTGACGCCTTAAGAAATCTGGGACACAGGGAAGTTCTTCCAGAATAGGTTGGCAACCTAAACCGGCTTTCTCAATTTATATATTCCGACATCAACAACGGATTCCGCAAAACCTGCTTCGCAATAGGCGAGATAAAGCTTCCACAATCGCCGGAATTTTTCATCGAAACCAAGCTTGGCAACTTCCGGCCATACCGCCTCAAAGCGCTCGTGCCACAGCCGCAAGGTTGTGGCATAGCTTTGCCCGAAGGTTTCAGCCCTCTCAATAATCAGGCCCGCTTTTGCCGCCTGCTCCTTCAAGATGGTTTTTGTCAGCAGCATGCCGCCCGGAAAAATATAGCGTTGGATGAAATCTACGCTTGATCGGTAGGCTTCATAATTTGCTTCGGAAATTGTGATGCCCTGGATTGCGGCAATGCCCCCCGGCTTCAACCGGTCATAGAGCGTGCGAAAATAAATGGGCCAATGGGGCTCGCCAACAGCCTCAATCATTTCAATGGAAGCAATGCCGTTAAAACTGCCCGCCGTGTCGCGATAATCTTCAAAATGAAAGCTGGCGCGATTGTCGAGTCCCGCCTTCGCAATGCGTTGCTCGGCATAGGCCAGTTGTTCGCGCGAAAGGGTTATGCCCTTGACTGTTGCTTTCTTTTTGGCGGCCTCTTCGGCAAATCCACCCCAGCCCGATCCAATTTCAAGAATGTGATCTCCTTTCTTCAATTCCAGGGCATCCATGACCCTTTCATATTTGCGGCGCTGGGCGGCCTCCAGGCTGTTTGCCGTAGTGTCAAAAACCGCCGACGAATAGGTCATCGTTTCGTCGAGCCAAAGCCTGTAAAACTCATTGCCGAGATCATAATGGGCAGAAATGTTTTCTTTCGATCCTTTGGGGTTATTATCCCGCGCCCTGTGCCAGAGCTTATCAAGCCAGCTGGCAGAAAAAATACCGGTCGCCGCCCGGTCAAGCGCTGCCCGGTTCTTCAAATAGAACTTGAAAAATTTGGTGGGGTCGCTGCTTTCAACGTCACCCGCCAGATAGCTTTCAAAAAAGCCGAGCTGGGCCCGCCTGATGCTAGCCCACACGACCTTGAAATTCCGCAATGTAAGATCAGCCGCAAATCCTTCTCCCGGCGCGCCAATCAGGACTTGCTTTCCCGATGGAAGGGTGAGCTGCAGGGAGCCCTTGAGGGTTGCAGGCAACAGGCATTTGCCGATCCGGACAATCAGATTGCCAAGAACCCCTTCATTTCCTTGCGCGGCAGTTCCCTGAACCACTGTTTGCAGTCTCCCAGTCTCTCCGGTCCCAACCTTAAATCTGATCGGCAAAACTGTGAAGGGCCAAAGCGCGGGTGCCGCCCTCAACGATTTTTTGGTCGTTTTTGTATGCTGTTACAATAACTTTGGTTCAATCAATTCACCACTTTATGACCGGCAGGGCCATTGACGGATGCCTCGTAGCATGAGAGGTTCTGTCACGAGAGGTTCATGGAAGGCCTCCAACTAATAATGAAGAAGACAGGGAGACGGTTCGATTTTTTTGGGCGGCACAGGGTTCGCCGCGTGAGACTTCCGCTGAATTCACCATCTTCTCCGACCCAAAGAGCTATCTGGTCACCAAGGAGAAAACACATGACCGATTTTGAAATGAAACTGAAGCAGGTTGCCAGGGCTGTAAGCCAGGGCAAGCTGTCGCGCCGCGATTTTATGAGCTTTGCCATGTCCGTCGGCATTACCGCTGCGGCAGCCAACACCATGTTCGCAACGGCTGCGCGAGCCGAGCCAAAAAAAGGCGGAATATTCAAAGCCGCCGTTGGCCATGGCCAAACCACCGACAACCTTGATCCCGCCACCTGGACAAACGGCTTCACCTTTGGCTTCGGCAAATCCTTCATGGGTGCGCCGCTCGTCCAGGTTGACAGCAAGAACGTGGCCCAGCCCCACGTGGCCGAAAGCTTCGAGCCCGCCGATGGCGCGAAGAAATGGATTTTCAAGATCCGCAAGGGCATCACCTTCCACGATGGCCGCACCCTGACCGCCGAGGATGTCGTCAACACAATCAATTATCACATCAGCGCTGACTCCAAGTCTCCCGCCAAGTCGGTTCTGTCGTCCGTCACTAGTGTGAAGTCCGATGGCCCCGACGTGGTGATTTTCGAGCTCACGGGCGGCAACGCCGACTTCCCCTTCCTGCTCTCTGACTACCACCTCTCGATGTATCCTTCCAAGGATGGCAAAATCGACTGGGAAAAGGGCATCGGTGCCGGACCATACGCAATCAAGTCGTTCGAGCCCGGCGTGAAGCTGGTTGGCGAGCGCAACCCCAACTACTTCAAGGACACTTGGTTTGACGGCGTTGAATTGCTGTCGATCGTTGATACGGCCGCCCGCACCAACGCCTATCTTGCCGGCGAAGTGCACTTTATCGACCGTGCCGATCTCAAGACCATCGACATGCTGAAGACTGCGCCTGAAACCGAACTCTACAATGTGTCCGGTTTCGCCCACTACACGGCTCCGATGCATTGTGATGCGGCGCCCTTCGACAACGTGGATGTGCGGCAGGCTTTGAAATATGCCATCAACCGCCAGGAACTCGTGGACAAGATCCTGTTTGGCTATGGTTCGCCAGGCAACGATAACCCGATTTCCACCGCGATGAAGTTCGCGATTAACCCTGAGCCGGTTTACAGCTACGATCCAGACAAGGCCAAGAGCCTGCTCAAGAAGGCTGGTATGGAAAATCTCAAGGTTGACCTTTCCACCTCCGACGCGGCCTTCTCGGGCGCCGTGGATGCAGCCCTGCTGATGCAGGAAAGCGCCAGGGTGGCGGGCATCGAAATCAACGTCGTGCGTGAGCCCAATGACAGCTATTGGGACAACGTCTGGCTAAAGAAGCCCTGGAGCATGTGCTATTGGGGCGGCCGTCCCGTGGCCGACATGTTCATGTCGGTATCCCTCGCGGCTGATGCCGCCTGGAACGACACGCACTGGAAGAATCCGCGCTTCAACGAGCTGCTCCTGGCAGCCCGCGCCGAAACGGATGAAACCAAGCGTGCTGCCCAATATGCTGAGTGCCAGCAGCTCGTCCACGACGATGGCGGCCAGATTGTGCTGATGTTCAACAATTACGTTGGAGCAATGTCCACCAAGATTGGTCACAATGAGTTCAACTCTGACTTCGACCATGACGGCGGTTACATGTATGAGCGCTGGTGGATGGCATAATCCACCGGCGATCAGTTTGATCAGGGCCCCGACGGTAATCCGGCGGGGCCTCTTTTGTTTCGTCGCTCCACTGTCACAATGCGTCGCATGTTGCCAAATGGTTTTTTTGTGGCGGTGTTTTACCGTTCTGCTAGGGTTGAAAAAACAGGGGCCGAAAAAGAAGCCCAAAAGGGGGATGAATGCATCCGGTTCTGCGAACTGTTCTGCAACGGTTAGGCCTCGGCATCATTACGCTTCTTGCCGTGTCAGTGATTATTTTCTCGGCGCTGGCCTTTTTGCCCGGCGGCTATGCCCAGAATATTTTGGGGCAGGGTGCCACGCCCGAGACGGTGGCGGCTTTCAACAAGGAGCTCGGCCTCGACCGTCCCGCTCCCGTCCGCTATGTCGAATGGATCACGAATGTGCTGCAGGGCGATTTCGGCGCCTCCTATTCCGGCTCCGGCAACGGCGGCACACAGAAGCGCGATGTCGCGACCGTCATCGCGCCTCGGCTTTACAATACCTTTTTTCTGGCCGTCATGGCTGCAGCGGTTGCCGTTCCCCTGTCACTCTTTCTGGGCGCCATGGCAGCTCTCTACCGCAATTCATGGTTTGACCGCATCGTCAATTCCGTCACTTTGACAACCATCGCCATGCCGGAATTTTTCATCGCCTATATTCTGGTTTACGTTTTCGCCGTGAAGCTGAGGATATTTTATCCCAACTCGACGGTCAGTATCGGAACCCCGTTTCTGGAACATCTCTACCGCGCGGCGCTGCCGGCCATTACCATGACGCTGGTGATCATCGCCCACATGATGCGCATGACAAGGGCCGCGATCATCAACCTGCTGGCGAGCCCCTACATTGAAATGGCGCAGCTCAAGGGCGTTTCGAAATCCAATGTCATCAGGCACCACGCCCTTCCCAACGCCTGGGCGCCAATTGCCACCGTTATTGCCTTCAACCTGGCCTACCTGGTGGTGGGCGTGGTGGTGGTTGAGGTGGTGTTTGTCTATCCCGGCATTGGCCAGCTCATGGTTGATGCGGTTTCCAGCCGTGACATGCCGGTGGTACAGGCCTGCGCCCTGATATTTGCGGCGACCTACATTCTTCTCAACCTGCTGGCCGACATCGTCTCAATTGTAACCAATCCAAGATTGTTGCATCCAAAATGAACACAGCCACAACGCCTGCCCGCGTCATCAAGGCCCGCCGCTCCGTCATGGAGAATATCAGGCGCAACCTGAAAACCGCGCCATTGACCGCTTGGTTCGGCATGATCGTCATCTTGTTTTATGCCTTTTGCGCGGTTTTTGCCCCGCTGCTTGCGCCCTATGGCGAGTCGGAAGTCGTTGGCAAGGCCTATGAGCTCTCAAGCCCGACAAGCTGGCTGGGAACCGATCAAATTGGACGTGATACGCTTTCAAGGCTGATTTATGGGGCGCGAAACACCATTGGCATTGCCCTCATCACGACACTTGTTTCGTTTATTGTGGGCGGTTCACTGGGCGTGCTCGCCGCCCTGAAGCGTGGCTTTCTTGACCAGGGCATTTCGCGCGTCGTCGATGCGTTCCTCGCCATTCCCGTGCTGATCTTCGCCCTGATGATGCTCGCTGTCGTTGGCAAGAGCCTTGTCAACCTCGTCCTCATTCTGGCCTTGCTCGACGCCACGCGCGTGTTCCGCCTGTCGCGCGCCGTGGCCTTGAACTCCGTCGTAATGGATTATGTCGAATCCGCCAGGTTGCGCGGCGAAGGCATGGGCTGGATTGTTTTCAGGGAAATCGTGCCCAACATTCTGCCGCCGCTGATCACCGAGTTTGGCCTGCGATTCTGTTTTGTGTTTCTTACAATTTCCGCCCTCTCCTTCCTGGGTGTCGGCATTCAGCCGCCCACCGCCGATTGGGGTTCAATGGTGGCTGAAAGCAAGTCGCTGATCAGCTTTGGCCGGGCCACGCCGCTCTATCCGGCTGCGGCAATTGCGCTTCTCACCGTGGCGGTGAACTTCGTAGTTGATTGGTTCCTCCATAAAACAAGTGGGCTTCGCGATGGTCACTGACAAGAAACGTGTCAAGGGCGACACCCTCCTCGACATCAAGGGCCTCAAGATTGATGGCTACAGCGATGATGTCTGGAACCCCATCGTCAAGGGCATTGACCTGACCCTGAAGCGCGGCGAGGTCCTGGGCCTCATCGGCGAATCCGGTGCGGGCAAATCCACCCTTGGGCTTGCCGCCATGGGCTTTGCCAGGCCCGGCTGCCGCATCAGCGCTGGCAGCATAGTCTTTGACGGGATCGATCTAATTGCGGCTTCCGAGGAACAACGCCGCGCCCTGTGGGGTTCGCGCATTGCCTATGTGGCCCAAAGTGCTGCCGCCTCGTTCAATCCGGCGCATCACATTATCGACCAGACCGTTGAAACCGCCGTTGGCCACAACATCATGACGCGCGAAAAGGCCGAGGCTGATGCCCGCGACCTCTACAAGCGCCTGCAATTGCCCAAGCCCGATACGATTGGCGACCGTTTTCCCCATCAGGTGTCAGGCGGCCAGTTGCAGCGCGCCATGACCGCCATGGCCATGTCGTGCCGCCCCGACCTGATCATATTTGATGAGCCCACCACCGCCCTTGACGTGACCACCCAGGTGGAAGTGCTTGCCGCCATGCGCGATATCGTCGAGCAGTTCAACACGGCCGCGATCTATATTACCCACGATCTCGCCGTGGTGGCCCAGATGGCCCACCGCATCATGGTTCTGCGCTATGGCAATCTGGTTGAAGAGGCCACCACGCGCGCCATGTTGAAGGCGCCCACCCAGGAATACACCCGCTCGCTCTGGGCCGTGCGCAAATTGCAGAAGCCTGAATCCATCAGCGATGATATCGCGCTGCGCATCCACAATGTGGACGCCAGCTATACGGGTTCCATCAAGGTTTTGGATAATGTCACGGTCCAGGTTCCGCGCGGCCGCACGGTTGCCGTGGTGGGTGAATCGGGCTCGGGAAAATCAACCCTCGCCCGAGCCATCACCGGTCTCCTGCCGCCGTCAAAGGGCGAGATTTATTTCAACGGCAAGCCCCTGCCGCGCACCTTGGCCGAACGCGACAAGGATACGCTGCGCCGCATCCAGATGATTTATCAGTCGGCTGACACGGCGCTAAACCCGCGCCAGAAGGTGCGCGATATCATTGGCCGGCCGTTGGAATTCTATTTAGGCCTCAAAGGCGCGGATCGCGACCGGAAGGTGGTCGAGCTACTGGAATCCATTGAGCTCGACGAAAGCTATATCGACCGTTTGCCCGGTGAAATGTCGGGTGGCCAGAAGCAACGCATTTCCATTGCCCGGGCGCTTGCAGCAGAACCCGAAATCATCATCTGCGATGAGGTGACCTCGGCCCTTGACCAGATCGTGCAGGAAGAAATCCTCTCGCTGCTCATGCGCCTGCAGAAAAAGACCAATGTTTCCTACCTCTTCATCACCCATGACATTGCAACAGTGCGCGCCATATCCGATGAAATCGTGGTGATGCACCAGGGCAAGGTTGTCCAGCAGGGGCCAAAGTCAAAGGTCCTGTCGCCGCCCTATCCCGCCTACACGGAACTACTTCTTTCGTCCGTGCCTGAAATGGATCCGGACTGGCTGACCGGCCTTCTTGCCAAGCGCTCAAAGAAACTCAAAGCCGCATCCGTTTAAAGCGAGCCTCCAGGAAATTCTGGAAAAGCCGTGAAGCCATGGTTTCGGATCGCAGCGGAGATTTGGCAACAAAGAGTCTCGAAGGTTTCGGCTCAAAACCATCAAGCAATTGCACCAAATCACCACGCTCGATTTCCGCCAGCACCAGAAAGAGGGGAAGGAGCGCAATGCCCTGTCCAGCCAGGCACAGGGCTTTGAGAGCTTCCAGCCGGTTCGAGCAAAACTGCATTTTGGGTCTTGCGTCGAAATTGCCGCGGAGGTTCCAGTTCTGCTGGCCTGCCAGATAAAGGGCGCGGTGATTGCCGAGATCAGCGGGCCCATGGGGCCTGCCGTGGTGGGCGAGATAGGCAGGTGAGCTGAAAAGCCCCACTTCGATTGGAGCCAGCATAGGCGCGGTCGCTTCGGAGGAGTCACCAAACTGCAGAACCAGATCATAATCCTCTTCCTGGGGGTTAATGACCCGGTCCAGGAGATCGAGATGGATGGCGACTCCGGGGTTGGCAGCCATGAAATCTGCAATGGCGGGGACAATGAGAGAAAGCCCGACGGCCGTGGATGTGACGATCCGGAACCTTCCCGCCGCTGTAGAGTTTGGGTTTTTGAGAGCGCGGTTGGTTTCCTCCAGTTCCGTCAGAAGGCTGCGAACCCGCTTGAGATAGATTGAGCCCGCATCGGTAAGCTCAACCCGCCGGGTTGACCGCCTGAGCACCCGGATGCCAAGCTCGGTTTCAAGTGCCGCAATCTGGCGGCTGACAACGGAGGTTGAAATGCCCAGCAACTCTCCCGCCGCCGAGAAACTGCCCGTATCGACCACCGAAATAAACAGCCGAAGCGCCGAAAACTGTTCCATATCGCTTTATTGTTGCAAAATTAGCAAAAATAAAGAAGAAAAATAGAAATTATTGCTGAAATAGGGATAATAATGAAAATTATCGGGATAAGCGGCTCATTGCGAAAGGCCTCCTACAACACCTCTCTGCTTCGCGCCCTCATATCACTGCAGCCCCAGGGCATGGAAATTGAGCCCATCCGGTTGAATGGAATTCCCGTCTATGACGGCGATGATGAGAAGGCGACCGGCAAGCCCGCGGCGATCCTTGATCTCGATCAAAAGATCCGCGCTAGTGATGGGGTAATCATTGTCACCCCGGAATATAATTTCTCCATCCCCGGCGGCCTGAAAAATGCCATCGACTGGCTGTCGCGCGGAAACTCTCCACTGAAATGGAAGCGGGTTGGTATCATGGGAGCTTCCGACGGCCCCGTTGGCACCGCAAGGTCCCAATATCAACTGCGCCAAACCCTGCAGTCCCAGGAATCCATCGTCATGCCAAGGCCGGAAATTTTCGTGGGCACAGCGCGGGAAAAATTCGATGCCGAAGGCAATCTCACCGATGCTGCGACCCTTGAGCGCGTCAAGAAATGGCTCAAAGCCTTCGCCGATTGGGCGGAAAAGAAGCCTTAAGCCACGAGGCTGGAGGCAGCTTGGCGCAGCGCCTTGATATTGGCCCCGTAATCGGCGCCCTTGAACACCGCAGAGCCTGCAACCAGCACATTGGCCCCGGCCTTGACCACCAGCGGTGCCGTTTCCGTCGTGATTCCGCCATCAACTTCAATGTCGACGGGCCGCCCGTTGATCATCTCCCGGACCTCGGAGATTTTTGCAAGCATGGCCTTGATAAAGGCCTGGCCGCCAAAGCCGGGGTTCACCGTCATCACCAAAATCAGGTCAACACGGTCCAGGACATGGGCAATAGAAGACGCCGGTGTTCCCGGATTGAGTGCAACGCCAGCACGCTTTCCAAGCGCACGGACTGTTTGGAGCGAACGGTCTAGATGCGGGCCAGCTTCCGCATGAACCGTAATCACATCAGCCCCTGCCTTGGCGAATTGCTCCAGATAGGGGTCCGCCGGCGCAATCATCAGATGCACGTCAAACACCCGCTTGGTAACAGGCCGAATACAGGCCATCACCGGCGCACCAAATGTGATGTTGGGCACAAAATGCCCATCCATCACATCGACATGCACCCACTCGGCCCCGCCCTGATCAATGGCGCGCACCTCATCTCCCAGCTTGGAAAAATCCGCTGCAAGGATGGAAGGCGCTATGATCAGGGGCCGCGTCATCCTTAGAGCAATTTGCCCATGGCCGCCGCCGTGTCGCTCATCCGGTTCGAGAAGCCCCATTCATTGTCATACCAGGTGAGGATGCGAACCAGGGTTCCTTCGATCACCTTGGTCTGGTCCATATGGAAGGTCGAAGAATTGGGGTTGTGGTTGAAATCGATGGAAACATTGGGATCAAGGGTGAATCCAAGAATGCCCTTGAGCTTGCCTTCCGCGGCAGCCTTGATTGCCGCGTTGATTTCCTCAACTGTCGTAGTGCGCTTGGCAACGAACTTGAAATCGACCACCGAAACGTTTGGCGTCGGTACGCGGATTGAAGTTCCGTCGAGGCGGCCCTTGAGCTCGGGAATGACGAGGCCGATGGCCTTGGCTGCACCCGTAGATGTCGGGATCATCGACATGGCCGCTGCGCGCGCC
>CAZHCO010000309.1:0-3070 GCA_964530965.1 uncultured Aestuariivirga sp.
CGCGCCCGTAGCTCAATGGATAGAGCACCAGACTACGGATCTGGGGGTTGGGGGTTCAAGTCCCTCCGGGCGCACCACTTTCCTCACAATATTTTTATCCGGGAATAATGGAATATGAATGGAGGAATGAAGGAAGAACCGAACGAACAACGAGCTTTTCGCGTCATCGACTTTGCGATAGGCTTTGGCGTTCGCTTTCCCTCACTCTGAGAGTCTTGCCCCACCCCCTCCCGCCAATCCTGTGGCGGGGTGCGCCAACGGGTCGTAGGTCACGCAACCAGGCGTGACCTACGATTGTCGTCTTGCCTAGGTGATCACGATCGCGACGCTGCCGGTCTTATCCTTGTAGTTGGCGCCGCCGATGAACGTCCAGGTCGCCGTGCCGCCGGGGACATTGGTGAACTTTGCCCCGAGGTTCAGGCCGGCGCTCAGGTTCACGCCGCCCACGCCGGTCGCCGTGCCAGTCGCTCCATGCGCCGCCCCGTCGTAGGCGCCCGTGTACCCGCTCACCGTCACCGTCGCCGTCGCCTTGGTGATGTAGTCATAGGACGTCTTGGTGGCATTCTTATAGTTCCCCGTGACGTCGGTGAACGTGCAGCTGTCGATGTAGCTTCCAGCGTTGGTGTGCGTCGTGCCGCTCAGGTTCAGGCCGCTCAGGCTCTCGCCCTTGACGCCCACCGCCGTCCCGGTCGCCGTATGTGCCGCCCCGTCGTAGACGAGGTTGTACCGATTCACGGTGATCGTCGCCGCCGCCTTGGTGATGTAGTCATAGGACTTCTTCGTGGCATTCTTATAGTTCCCCGTGACGTCGGTGAACGT
Source organism: uncultured Aestuariivirga sp. (assembly GCA_964530965.1). Classification (GTDB taxonomy): domain Bacteria; phylum Pseudomonadota; class Alphaproteobacteria; order Rhizobiales; family Aestuariivirgaceae; genus Aestuariivirga. The sequence continues at coordinate 820 of CAZHCO010000309.1, forward strand.
GCAGGTGTCGATGTAGGTCCCGACGTTGGTGTGCGTCGTGCCGCTCAGGTTTAAGCCGCTCAGGTTCACGCCGCCCACGCCGGTCGCCGTCCCGGTTGCACTGTGTGCTGCTCCGTCATAGGTGACGATGTAGCGATTCACGGTGATCCTTGCCGTCGCCTTCTCTATGGTGTTACTGACGGTCCCGCCGGCATTCTGATAGTTCCCGGTGACGTCGGTGAACGTCCAGGTGTCGTTGTAGGTCCCGGCGTTGGTGTGCGTCGTGGCGCTCAGGTCCAGGCCGCTCAGGCTTTCACCCAAGATGCCCACCGCCGTCCCGGTCGCGGTGCGTGCCGCCCCGTTATAGATGACGTTGTAAGGAGTCACGGTGATCGTCGCCGTCGCCTGGCTCACTGTCTGCGTCAAATTTTCTGAGGCACTGCCATTGAAGTCGCCTGTGGCGGTGTAGATGGCGGAGATCGAAGCATGCGTTCCCGCATTGAGACTCGCGATGGTGATGCTCCAAGTCGACGTGGTCCCCCCGGTGCTGTCGGTGATGCTCACGGCCCCCAGTGACGTCGCGCCATCAAAGAACTCCACACTCCCGGTCGGGGCGTCAACCCCCGCCGCAGCCGTGACCGTCGCGGTGAATGTCACCGAACTTCCATACGTGGTCGTGCTGTCGTTGGTGGCGATTGTGGTGGTCGTGTCCACCGCGTCCGTGAACGCCGTGGTGGCCATAGCCCCAGAATCCTGCCCCGTGGCCGTCAGTAACAGAGACGAGCCCAGGTACTGATCCTCGACAAACCAGGAGGTGCTGATGCTGGCGTTGACGGTGCGATCGTTGTCGGGCGCGATCCAGTCGGCCACGCCGTTGGCATCGCGGTCGATCGCCTGTCCGTTCGCATCGAACTGCTGTTGGGCGGTAAACCCACCCACGCCGTCGATGACATACCAGGCTTCGTTGCCCGCAGGCGCAACGCTCCCCGATCCGCTGGAATAATCCGGGATACCGTCAGTGCGGGTCACCTGGAACCGCACCATTTCGGCCTCCGAGAATTGAAGGCCGTCGCCGTTCGTGTTCGACGTGGTGATTATCGCCGTCTCTCCCGGCGCATAGTCGGGCTTATCGGTCGTCACTATCGCGGCCGTATGGTCGGTAGTCGCCTGCATCACCTCCATGGGCGTGGCCGACATCATCACGCGGGTTTCCAGGGACTCCAGCACAAAGGCACTGGCGCGTTGCCGGAGCCGATTCGCCACGGGCTTCTGAGTGGAGCGCGGCTCGCGTTGACTACCTTGATAGAGGCTCAAGATAAACTGTTTCGCGAATGACATGCTGGAATCTCCTTTTGATGCGGGTTATATAAAATGAACAGCCAATGTATTTCTCGAAGACCTATCCTGTGGACACCGGCCTCACGTGACCCATTTTCTGTATCTGCGCAATAGGCCATAAGGAAAAATTACGTTACGTGTTGTACGGAATACTTTTATACTCAGCATTAATCAGAAGACATTCCTCTTATGGTGTACCTCAAAAGTACGGGGTAGACAGTGAGGCGTACGCTTCGGTACGTTGAGCCTCTGAGCGATGCGAGAACGCCGCCTGGTGAAAGGCGCGTCTCGGCGCGCAGGGTTGGGCGGGTGAGAAAAGCGACTTTTTCAGCATCCTGCTAGATTGCAGAGCAGACGTTCCGTGGAAGCAGCGGCATGCGGGACTGGAGTCAAAGCAGGTTAGAAGCTCAAAACAGCTTCAGGATGAGAGCAGCAAATGGGCACTGGTTTGAGTCGCTGCGGGACACTCATCAGCGGATCGAGGTCTTGCGGCGGGAGTCAGGTTAATGTTTATCGTAGTGTTTCAACTTGTCCCATCGCGCGCGCGAGATTCACGCGCGACGCATTCGCCCGAAACAAGCCATCGATCATGTTGTCTCGCGCGCGCACCAGCGAAAAGAGCGCGTTGGATAACTCCAAACTGTTTGAGCTCAGCAGACGAAAGCGTTCTCGGGCGAGCTGGACTTCCGTCAGCGCCGCCTTGAGCCCGTCCTTGGCGATCCTGAGTTGTTCTTTCGCCGAGGTGAGGGTGACCAACGCTTCTCGCAACTCCATCGTGACCTGTCTCGAGACTACGTCCATCTTGATCTCTTCTTGCAGGAGATGACTCCGGCTCTCGCCGATCCGCCCTTCACGCTGGCCGCCGTCAAAGATCGGGATCGACAAGGTCACTCCCACGTTGTAGGTGCTGAGCGTATTATTCATCTGGTTCCCG
>CAZHCO010000310.1:0-9587 GCA_964530965.1 uncultured Aestuariivirga sp.
AGCGCCTGGAATGAGGCATCCACGATGTTGGGTGAAACGCCCACCGTGAACCAGCGGTTGCCCTTTGCATCCTTGCTTTCGATCAGCACGCGCGTTGTGGCCGTGGTGCCGCCATTGAGGATGCGCACCTTGTAATCCACCAGTTCAAGATCATTGATGAAAGGCTGGAATTTTCCCAGGTCTTTGCGCAGCGCCACATCAAGGGCGTTCACCGGGCCGTTGCCTTCGCCAGCATTGATAAGGATTTCGCCATCGATTTTCACTTTGACCACGGCCTCGGAGATCATTTCCTGATCGCGCTGCTCGACGATCACCCGGAACGAGAGCACGTCGAAATAATGGGGCACGCTGTCGAGGGTTCGCCGGGCCAGCAATTCAAATGAGGCGTCAGCGCCGTCATAGGCATAGCCCAGAGCCTCGCGGTCCTTGACTTGGCGCAGCAGGTCATCAAGGCGCGGATCATCCTTCTTCACATCCATGCCGACGCGTTGAAGTTCCGACACCAGATTGGATTTGCCCGATTGGTCAGACACCAGCATCCGCCTGCGATTGCCCACGGTTTCCGGCGGCACATGCTCATAGGTTTCCGGTTCTTTCACGATGGCCGAGGCATGAATGCCCGCCTTGGTGGCGAAGGCGCTTTTGCCGACATAGGGCGCTTGCGCGTTGGGGGCGCGGTTCAGGAGCTCATCAAAAGCGCGGGCCACATGCGTGAGGTTTTGCAGACGCTCACCGTCAACACTGATGCTGAAACGATCCTTGAAAGATTTCTTCAGGCCAAGAGTGGCGATGATGGAAACCAGATTGGCGTTGCCGCAGCGTTCGCCGATGCCGTTCAAGGTTCCTTGCACATGGCGGGCGCCAGCGTCGATTGCCGCCAGTGAATTGGCCACCGCCTGATCCGTGTCATTGTGAGCGTGAATGCCGAGGTGAGTGCCCGGAACGGATTTCGTCACGACGCCCACGATCTCTGAAATCTCCGAAGGCATCGTGCCGCCGTTGGTGTCACACAGCACAATCCAGCGCGCGCCTGATTCATAGGCGGCCTTGGCGCAAGCCAACGCGTAATCCGGGTTAGCCTTGTAGCCATCAAAGAAGTGTTCGCAATCCACCAGCACTTCCTTGCCGGCAAATTTTGCCGCTTCAACGGACTGGCGAATGGATTCAAGGTTCTCTTCGTTGGTGCAGCCCAAGGCCACCCGCACATGATAATCCCAGGCTTTCGCCACAAAGCAGATGGCGGCGGATTTCGCGTTGAGCAAATCCTGCAGGCCGCTGTCATTGGAAACCGAGCGCCCTGCCCGCTTCACCATGCCAAAGGCGGTGAACATCGCTTTGGCTTTTCGGGGTTCGGCGAAGAGCGCGGTATCCGTGGGGTTGGCGCCGGGATAGCCACCCTCGATGTAGTCCACGCCCAGGCTATCCAGCAGGTCGATCACCGCCAGCTTGTCATCCAGCGAAAAATCAATCCCCGGAGTCTGCTGCCCGTCGCGCAGCGTGGTGTCAAAAAGCGAGATGTGTTCACGGGTCATGGTGAGGTTCTGACTTTTTTAGCCCTCTCCCCTTGTGGGAGAGGGTGCCCGAAGGGCGGGAGAGGGGTTTCTTTCAGCGCGGCCAATATCGACATCATCGCGCCATCAACATCAAGCAGCAATTCACGGTTCCAAAAGCGCAGTACGCGAAACCCCTGGGAGTTCAGCCACGTGTCTCGAACAATGTCAGATGCCGAACCTTCATGCAGGCTGCCGTCAACTTCGACAATAAGCTTGTGGGTGAAGCTCGCAAAGTCAGCGATGTATTTTCCGATTGGGGCCTGGCGCTTGAATTTGTAGCTTTCAAACCTCTTGGCGCGCAACTGATGCCAGAGTTTGGTTTCTGCGTCGGTCATGTTTTTGCGCAGGTGTTTGGCCAGTCTGAGCGTGCGGCCAGCAGCCCCCTCTCCCGTCAACGCGCTCCGCGCGTCGCCACCCTCCCCCACGCGGGGGGAGGGAAGAAGAACAGCAGCAACAGCAGCTGGTGCCAAATCATTGTCGCCCTCGCCCCTCGTGGGAGAGGGTGCCCGAAGGGCGGGAGAGGGGGCCTTGGCCATCATCGCTTAACCTCCCAGCTCGTCGTGCCATCCTTGTTGTCCTTGATACTCACGCCCATGGCCGCAAGCTCATCGCGGATGCGGTCAGACTCTTTCCAGTCCTTCGCAGCACGGGCGGCGAGGCGGGCAGTAAGGAGGCCATCGATTTTTGTGTTGTAGACAGAAATTTGATTACCCATTCCCCGATGGTGAAATTTATCTAGGTTGTCAAAACCCAACAGACGCACGGCATTTGAGAAATGCGTAATCAATCGATGCTGTTCGAAGTCATCTTTTTGACCAAGTTCTGATATCGCACCAGACAACTTATGTAGTACCGCTATCGCGGCAGGAGTGTTCAGGTCATCGGATAGTGTTTCTATGAAATGCTGCGATTGCTCAAGGCCATAGGTGGGATCAATATCAGTATTATACCAACGCTGAAATGAAAGTAGAGTCTTTCTCGACTCTTGCAGCCCTTGGAGTGTCCAATCAATCGGCTGCCCATAGTGAGTGCGCAACATGTTAAAACGCACCACTTCTCCCGGCCAATCTCTCAGCACATCATCAATCGTCACAAAATTTCCCAGACTCTTGGACATCTTCTGCCCCTCCACCTGCAGGAAACCATTGTGCATCCAGACATTCGCCATCACGTCTGTCCCATGGACACATCTTGATTGGGCGAGTTCGTTTTCATGATGGGGAAAGATGAGATCAAGTCCGCCGCCGTGGATGTCGAAGACTTCTCCCAGATACTGCTTGCTCATGGCGGAGCATTCGATGTGCCAACCCGGGCGGCCCCGGCCCCAAGGTGAATCCCAACCTGGCTCCTCGGCGCTGGAGAGTTTCCACAATACGAAATCGCCTGGGTTTTTCTTGTGGGCTTCGACGGCCACGCGGGCTCCCGCCTGCTGGTCTTCCAGCTTGCGGTTGGACAGCGCGCCGTAATCCTTCATGGACGCCACATTGAACAGCACTTCGCCGCCCGCCTGATAGGCGTTATCCTTGGTCAACAACACAGTGATCATTTCGATCATCTGATCGATGAATTCTGTGGCGCGGGGTTGCTGTGTAGGCTCAAGGCAGCCCAGGGCTTTTACGTCGGCCTGAAACTGGTTGGCGGTTTTCTCGGTAACCGCGCGAATTGCCTGATTGAGAGTCAACTCTCCAGAACTTATCTGCTTGCCAAAATCCCTAAGAGCGCGGTCGTTGATCTTGTCATCGACATCGGTGATGTTGCGCACATAAGTGACATGGTCCGGCCCATAGAGATGGCGCAGCAGCCGAAACAGCACGTCAAACACGATAACGGGCCGGGCATTGCCGATATGGGCGAAATCATAGACTGTGGGGCCGCAGACATACATGCGCACGTTATCAGGCTGGAGGGGCTTGAAGTCCTCCTTCCGGCGGGTGAGCGTATTGTAAAGGCGTAAATTCATCATTTTTCCACGGGTTTGGCCTGACCGGGAAACGCTTGGGATGAATTTAGGTTAAGCGGCGCCCTGCCAGCAGTTTTTCAACTAGCAAATAATAATTATGCCGCAAACGTTAACGGCATGGTGGGGGGCGGTGTTCATGGCGCGCACCATGGTGGAAACGCCCAATTTCGTCAAGCCCATCGCTGCAAGCAGGGTTGCCATGAGGTTTACGGGTCTTCCGGCTGGCGGCACGCAATTCTATGACAACGCCATGACTTTACTTGAACAAAAGCAGCACCGGCTGGGCCTTATCCTTGTGGCCTGTGCCGCGCTTGCCTGGTCATCGGCTGGCTTTTTCACCCGCCTCATCCCCAATGACCTGATGACCATGCTGTTCTGGCGCGGGCTGTTTTCGGGCAGTGCGGTGATGCTTTTCTTCTTTATTTCGGAAGGCCGCAATGCCTTGGGCATTCTGGCCGGGCTGCGCTGGCCGGCGCTCGCCGTGGCCTGCCTTTCCTCGCTAGGCATGATTACGGGGATTGGCGCGCTGCGTTACACCAGCGTGGCCGATGCCATGGTGATTTACGCCACGGTTCCTTTTGTGACTGCCGGACTTGCCTATGTGTTCATTGGCGAACGCCCTAGCCGTTCCACACTGATCGCCAGCGCGGTGACGCTTGCAGGCGTCACTATCATGCTGTTGGGTTCGCCCTGGGGCGGCAGTATGTTCGGCAAATTCCTGGCGGCACTCATGTCGCTGGCGATGGCGAGTTTCACCGTGGTCATGCGCAAGCACCGCGAGGTGGCCATGCTTCCCGCCATGGGCGCTTCCGCCTGGATCACATCATTTGTTTGCTTCTGGTTTGCTACAACGCTTGCGGTTTCACCTTATGAGCTAGGGCTGATCGCCCTGTTCGGCGTGGTGCAGAATGCCGCGGGATTGATCTGTTATGCCCATGGATCACGCCGCGTGCCAGCAGCCGAAGCAACGCTCATCGCAGCGCTTGAAGTTCCACTCACGCCTTTCTGGGTTCTGGTCTTCATGAACGAAGTGCCTACCGTTCCAACCCTCATCGGCGGCGCGGTTGTGCTGGTGGCGCTGTTTTCACATATCCTGGGCGAGTTCCGCAAAACCGAGGCACAGCCCTTTGAGGCGATGCCGTAAAGTCATACTACTACGACTCCTCCAATCCGTAATTCCTGCGAACGCCGCTATCGTAAGCACATATCTTTTTGAGTTTTATTTCCCGCAAAGCTCTTCGCAAATCTAAAGAATGCGCTGCAATCCAGGTAAACATTTCATTTTTTCGTCATCCCGACGTACGTCGCTATCGTATGCACACATCTTTCGCCGATCAATTCATGCTAATCGTTAATATAACTATATAATTCCAAACAATAATCCGTCATCCCGGCGACCTGTCCGCCGAAGCCTTGGCGAAGGCGGAACGCCGGGATGACGGGTGGGGTGGTTATTCACTTGTCAATGAGCGTTAGGCACGGCTTCGCCGGGGATGGAAACGGTAATGCCGTTTCCGGGGCAGGAGAAAGAAGCGAAGGGTTGCGTGGACGCAAAGCTCGCAGGTATGCCGGTCGTGGTAGTCCGGCGGTTGACGCGAAGTCCGCGCCCACGCTTTCGTGGCGATTTTTGCCTTTGATCTGGAGCTGCAACTTCGGCTCCGTCCTAAGCGGACTGCCTAACTGCCTCCCGGCGCACGGATCCTAGTGTCCGCAGGGCCGCTCCAGCGCTCCCGGGAACATGATGATCGTCTCACCACACCCGCAGGCGCCACATCCACCCCATCTATGATCACCGTCATGACCGAGACCCCTTCCGGGATGGACAGGAACATAAATGGCATAATAGGAATATAAGAGTCAAGCATTAAATTCCCACATCGATCTGATGCCCCTTATCCGCCATTCCGGCGCAGCCAGGCCGACGGGATGACAGAGATAAATATGAACAGGACTTCTGCCACAATCCTGCCAATAGTCCGGAGCTAGGAATCCTTCAGGAACAGGGAATTTCGATGAATCGGCGGAGCTTCATAATTGGTGCGGTGGCGATGGTGCCGAGCTCTGACTTTGCCGCGGCCAAGAAGAAAATTTCCTATCGTGGGGCGGAAGTTGTTGAATTTGAAACACCGGAAAGGCGTGGCACAGTTATCGTCAACACCGAGGAAAAAGCCCTCTATCACATCATTGGATGGGAAACCGCCATCCGCTATGGCGTTGCCGTGGGCAAGGAAGGCTTTGACTGGGCAGGCATCGCCAAGGTGGGGCGCAAGGTTGAATGGCCAACATGGACACCGCCGGCCTCGATGATCAGGAGGCGGCCGGACCTGGAGAAATGGCGCTACGGAATGCCGGGCGGGCCGGACAATCCTTTGGGGGCGCGGGCGATCTATCTGTTCGAAGGAAGCCGGGACACGCTGTTCCGTATCCATGGCACCAATGAACCGGAATCCATCGGCACGGCGGCATCATCGGGCTGCATCCGCATGCTGAACGAGGAAGTGTCTGAGCTCTATGAGAGCGTGCATATCGGCACGAAGGTCATTGTGATCTGAACCGTTCCTAGCGGCAAGTTCGATACCAGCCCATGTCGACGTGCAGATGATCGTGATGGTCGGCGTTGTAATCGGGGCTGAGGACCACGTTGAAATAACCACAGGCGCCGTCACGCACCTCTCTCAGGAATTCCGCCGGCGGCTGGCTGCCTTGCCACTGCTGCTTGAGAGTGACGAGTTTTCCGCTGCGAAAACGGAAACCCGAAATATCGAAGGCATTGGCGGTGGCATGTTCGCTGGTGGCGGATGAGCCGCGGATGGTGCGGCAGGAATACGAGCCGAAATGGAGGATTTCAGTGACGGGCTCGTTGAAGTATTTGCTTGCTGCGGGTTGCACGATGTTATGCTCCCACATGAAAAGCCGGGCGGCGATGGCGCAGCGGGTTTCCTCCAGGTTCAGCTTTGCCGTTGAAAGGCTCGCGAGCTTGATGGTGTCGTGCTTGTTGCATTGTGCCGAATCGGTGCGCGCCGCTTCGATTGCCACGGCTTTTCCGGCGCGGGCGAAAGCGGCACGGCAATATTCGGCATTTGAATCGATGCGTTTCAGCTTGAAGGGCGTGAGAAAATTGGACGCGGCATCGAGGTCCGGCACGACAAGGGGATCATATGGCCGGGGCCATTCAAAATATCCAAGCCGGGATAGGCCGTAGGCTGACACGAGAAGCACAAGGATGAGCGCCAAAAAAAAGCGCAGACGGCGGAGGGAAAGCGACATTTGCGGTTTCTATAAGACTTTTTACCCATTTGCCATGTTGCGGCGCACAAGCTAAAAGAAAAACAGGATTTCGAGGCGATTGAATGGCAAACGACAAGTCTGCGGCACGTCCCCTGTCGCCACATCTGCAAATTTATCGGCCCATGCTCACCATGATGATGTCGATCATGCACCGCATCACAGGGGTTGGACTTTATTTCGGGATTGTGCTGCTGGTGTGGTGGCTGACCGCTGCATCAATTTCCGATGGCTATTTTGATTTCGTGCAGGGTTTTTTCGGACACTGGTTTGGCAGGCTGTTGCTGTTTGGTTTTACCTGGGTGCTTATCCACCATGCGCTGGGCGGGCTTCGCCACCTTCTATGGGACACGGGACGCGGCTTTGATCTCAACCTCATAGAATGGCTGGCGCGGGCCAATCTTGCGGGCTCCATTGTGCTTACGTTATTGCTCTGGATTATCGGCTATGGGGTGATGCCATGAACCCCGACAGATCCGGAACGACGCATTTCTGGCAGCAGCGGGCGACGGCCATTGCAAATGTGCCGCTGGTTTTGTTTATACTGTGGTTCATCATTTCGCATCTGGGTGGGGCGCGGGCGGATGTGGTTGCGAGCGTGCAGAATCCCCTTAATGCGATCCTGCTTGTTCTTTCGTTTGTTTCCATTCTCTGGCACATGCGGCTTGGCATGGAGATGGTACTTGAAGATTACGTGCAGGATGCGCGCCTGCTTCATGGAAGTCTGCTGGCAAGCACGATTTTTACTGTAGTTGTCGGCCTTGCAGCGCTCTACGCGATTCTCAAATTGGTTTTTGGTGCCTGATGGCTGCGAAGAATTCCTATCTCATGACCGATCACACATTTGATGTGGTTGTCGTAGGCGCCGGGGGCGCGGGCTTGCGCGCAACGCTCGGCGCTTCGCAGGCCGGATTGAAAACAGCCTGCATCTCGAAGGTTTTTCCGACGCGTTCGCATACGGTGGCAGCCCAGGGCGGCATAGCGGCTTCGCTTGGCAACATGGGAGCCGATGACTGGCGCTGGCACATGTATGACACGGTGAAGGGGGCGGACTGGCTGGGCGACCAGGATGCCATTGAATATCTTTGCCGCCATGCGCCCACGGCGGTTTATGAACTCGAACATTTCGGCATGCCGTTTTCGCGTACCGAAGAGGGCAAGATTTACCAGCGCCCTTTCGGCGGCATGATGCAGAATTTCGGCGAGGGGCCGCCGGCCCAACGCACCTGTGCCGCCGCCGACCGCACGGGGCATGCCATGCTGCACACGCTCTACGGCCAGTCGCTGCGCTATGAGACTGAATTTTTCATCGAGTATTTCGCGCTTGACCTTATCATGGAGAATGGCGTGTGCCGGGGGGTTATGGCGCTGTCGATGGAAGATGGCACCATCCACCGCTTCCGGGCGCATAAAACCATTTTGGCCACGGGCGGTTATGGCCGGGCCTATTTCACGGCAACATCGGCGCATACCTGCACGGGCGATGGCAATGCCATGGTGCTGCGGGCTGGCCTGCCGCTGCAGGACATGGAATTTGTGCAGTTCCACCCCACGGGAATTTATGGGGCGGGCTGCCTGATCACTGAGGGCGCGCGCGGCGAAGGCGGCTATCTCACCAATTCAGAAGGCGAGCGTTTCATGGAACGCTATGCGCCATCGGCCAAGGACCTGGCCTCGCGGGATGTGGTCTCGCGCTCGATGACGATCGAGATCAGGGAAGGCCGGGGCGTTGGACCTTTGAAAGATCATATCCATCTGCATCTCGAGCATCTGGATCCTTCCGTGCTGCATGAGCGGCTGCCCGGCATTTCGGAATCGGCCAAGATTTTTGCCGGCGTTGACCTGACGCGCGAGCCCATTCCGATCCTGCCCACGGTGCATTACAACATGGGCGGCATCCCCACGAATTATCATGGCGAAGCGCTGGCGGGCGATTCGAAGAATCCTGAGAAGGCTGTCCCGGGACTTATGGCGGTTGGCGAGGCGGCCTGTGTGTCCGTGCACGGAGCAAATCGCCTGGGTTCAAATTCGCTCATTGATCTCGTGGTGTTTGGAAGGGCTGCGGGCCTCAAATGTATCGAGGACGTTAAGCCCAATTCACCACACAAGGATTTGAAGAAGGATGCGGGAGAAGCTGCCATTGCACGGCTTGACCGTTTCCGCAATGCTTCCGGCGGCGCTTCCACAGCGGAATTGCGCTTGCGGATGCAGCGCGCCATGCAGGATAATTGCGCCGTGTTCCGCACCGGCGAAATTTTGAGCGAGGGTGTTGCAAAGATTGATGACATCTGGAAAGCCACCGATGATATCCGTGTGACCGACCGTTCATTGATCTGGAACAGCGATTTCGTCGAAACGCTGGAATATGACAATCTCATTGTGCAGTCGGCGGTGACGGTTCAGGGTGCCTTGGCGCGGGAAGAGAGCCGCGGGGCCCATGCGCGCGAAGATTTCCCCAAACGCGATGACAAGAACTGGATGAAGCACACGCTGAGCTGGATCGACGGGGCCAAGCGCAAGGTGAAGCTCGGCTACCGCCCGGTGCATGATTTCACCATGTCTAAGGATATTGACTACATCAAGCCGAAGGCAAGGGTGTATTGATGATGGTTTATTTCGGAGCGACCCCCACCCTGGCCCTCCCCACAAGGGCAGGGCTATCGCATATGGCCGATGAGGCCAATGAGGCTGAGAAGGAAATGATCGTCCCATCCAGCGGATTTGACTTTTTGTCTGAGCGACATCTTGACGGGATGAGCCAGCAGGACATCGAGTGCCAGGCGGCGGAG
>CAZHCO010000311.1:0-9208 GCA_964530965.1 uncultured Aestuariivirga sp.
ACCTGATGGTTTGCCCGCTGGTGAGATCGCAAAACACCTCGAAGTTCCGCACAACACGATGTCAACACACCTGACGATACTCAGCCGAGCTGGCCTGATTTCATCGGAACGCTCGGGTCGCAGCATCGTCTATCGCGTAGATCTCACAATGGTGCGCGGCTTCTTCGTTTATCTGCTCAAGGATTGCTGTGACGGGCGACCCGAGCTTTGCCAACCCCTGCTCCACGATCTCACCCACTGCTGCCAACCCACTGGAGCTGCCTGTGCCTGACAAAATCTATAATGTTCTCTTTCTCTGCACGGGCAATTCGGCCCGTTCCATCCTTGCCGAAGCAATCCTCCAGCGCGAGGGTCTAGGACGCTTCAACACCTTTAGCGCTGGAAGTCAGCCAAAGGGCGAAGTGCACCCATATGCCCTCGATCTGTTGAAGCAGCTCAATCATTCGACAAAGGGCTTTCGGTCAAAAAGCTGGGACGAGTTCGCCGTGCCCGGTGCACCGAAACTCGATTTCGTTTTCACAGTCTGTGACAATGCGGCAGCTGAAGTTTGCCCCATCTGGCCAGGGCAGCCAATGACGGCCCATTGGGGTGTTCCTGATCCCGCCGCAGTTGAAGGGACTGAAGCCGAAAAACGCCTTGCCTTCGCTGATACCTATCGGATGATGAGAAATCGCATTTCGATTTTTGTGAACCTGCCGATGTCTTCGCTCGACAGGCTCTCACTGCAGAAGAAACTTTCCGATATCGGCAAGGCCTGAGAACGGATGGCGCATCTTTCACCAACCCGGGCTTATGCGGCTGAGACCCTTGGCACGGGCATTTTGCTGGCAACAGTCGTTGGCTCAGGCATTATGGCCGAAAACCTTGCGGGCGGAAACGTGGCTATTGCTCTTCTCGGCAACACGCTGCCAACGGGTGCCATTCTTGTTGTCCTGATCACCATCCTCGGTCCCATATCGGGAGCCCACTTCAATCCGGTAGTATCTTTGGCTATGTGCCTGACTGGAAAAATGCCTTGGACGCATCTGTTCCCGTATATTGCATGCCAAGTTGTTGGAGCTGTTATCGGCGTATGGATTGCGCACGGGATGTTCGATCTTTCCATATTCCAGTTTTCGAACAAAATGCGGTGGGGCATGGGGCAGTGGATTGCAGAAGCAGTTGCGACCTTTGGCCTTCTCTTTACAATCTTTGGCGGCCTTCGCCACAATCCACCAGCCATTCCGCTTGCCGTGGGTCTCTACATCACTGCTGCTTACTGGTTTACGGCTTCGACATCCTTCGCCAATCCGGCTGTGACGATAGCTCGTGCATTGACAGATACGTTTTCAGGAATAGCACCCACGGCTGCACTTCCCTTTGTGGCCGCGCAGATTGTCGGGGGTTTAACGGCCACTTATTTGAGCCGCTGGCTATTCACCGACGGGAATCACAATTCTAGCCACCCGTGACGCTCATGTGCCGTGAGAGGGCCGGTTTGTTATGACGCCGGTCTATGATGAAGTCATGGCCCTTGGGCTTGCGGGTGATGGCTTCGTCAATTGCGGAACTGAGAAGGTCATTGCCCTCGGACCTCCGCATGGGAGTGCATAGGTCGGCGGCATCCTCCTGGCCCAGGCACATGTAAAGCGTGCCGGTGCAGGTCAAGCGCACGCGGTTGCAGCTTTCGCAGAAATTATGGGTGAGCGGCGTGATGAATCCAAGCCTGCCGCCGGTCTCCTTCAAGCGCACATAACGCGCTGGCCCACCTGTCTTGTAGGGAATGTCTTCAAGCGTGAACTGGTCCATCAATTGCGCCCGTACGACCGATAGCGGCAGGTATTGATCCGTGCGGTCACCGTCGATGTCACCGAGCGGCATAGTCTCGATCAGTGTCAAGTCCATGCCCTCGCCATGGGTCCAGCGGATCATCTCCGGAATCTCGGCTTCATTCACTCCTTTGAGCGCCACGGCATTGATTTTGATATGGAGGCCCGCTGCTTGTGCAACTCGAATGCCCTCCTTGACTTTGGCCAGATCACCCCAACGGGTGATAGCTTTGAATTTCATCGTGTCCAGCGTGTCGACGGAAACGTTGATCCGCCGAACGCCATGATACGCCAATTCAGTTGCGTATTTTGCAAGCTGACTTCCGTTGGTGGTGAGCGTCAGTTCATCAAGCGAGTCGGATTTAAGGTGGCGCGAGAGGTTCTCAACCAATGCCATGATCCCTTTGCGTACAAGCGGCTCACCGCCTGTCAATCTTAACTTCCTCACACCTTTTTCAATGAATGCTGTGCAGACCCGATCCAATTCTTCGATGGTCAAAAGGTTCTTCTTTGGCAGAAATGTCATGTCCTCCGCCATGCAATAAACACAGCGGAAATCGCAACGGTCCGTCACCGACACGCGGAGATAAGAAATGCCCCGGCCGAACGGATCGACAAGGCGGCTTTGGGCGGCACCGGCGATTGAGGGCTGGAACATCTGATTCATGTCACGGTGTTCCTGAATTGGAAGAGTAGATAAAAGCGGCCCGGCTGCTAGGCCGGACCACAGGAGCGTTTCCTTAGGACGCCACGTAGTCCCAAGACTTGAACGACAACTTCTGGACCGAAGCCGGGGCATCGGAAATCTTCCGGATGTTGGCCCATGTCTGTTTGTAGTTCGGGAGAATCAGTTCGTTGACACCGGCGTTGATCACGTTGCCCTGCGTGCCGCTTGGCGCGCCGAACAGCATGAAGGTCTCCTTCCTCTTCGCCGTTGGTGTCGGATAGACCATGGCCTGGGTCGCGCCGACGTCGTTATAGACTTCGACCAAATCCCCCTGCTTCAGCTTCAGTTCCGCCATGTCCTCGGGATTGATCTGGAGATAGGGATACGGGAACCGGTCTGCGACGAAGTCGTTGTCCTTATCGAGGAACCAATTCTGCCAGTTGATGTTAGAGCGGCCGTTGTTGATGAGGAACGCGTAGTTGTCCCTCTGTGAGGCCTTTCCGGGCGCCTGCAGGCCCCGCCAGGCTCCGGCGAGGAACAACGCCTTCTTGTCGTCGCGGCCGTGCCGGTCAAACTTGCCATCGGCATAAAGGCGCTTGGTGCCGACAAGCTTGCCGTCCTTGAAAGCAACAACCGGCTCCTGGACACCATTGTTACCCATCGCACGGAGGCGGTCATAGGTGACGATCTTGCCAGTGTTGGCATGATAGCCATCCATGAAGGCGTCTTCTTCGGTTTTCCAGTCATAGCCCTTGAACTGATCAGCATAGTCGTTGCGGCCCTGCTCGCGAAGTACGCGCTCAAGATGCTGAGCAAGACCCGCCGCGATGAGGCAATCGGGTTGTGCTGAACCCGGACCATCCATATATTTCTCGACCAGACGCATGCGCCGTTCGCCGTTCATGGAAGTCAGGTTCATCTCGCCCGATTCCACCGCAGGCAAGATCACATGGGCGGCCTGGCCGATCTGGGTGTGGATAATGTCCACATCAACCGAGAACAGGCCGCCTGCTTCGATTGCCCCAACGATGGCATCGACCAGCTCTTCGCGAGTGGCCCCGGCGCGGGCATCCATTGCCTCCTTCACCATATTGGTGCGGCGGTTGTATTCACGCTTGAAGACGCTGGCATTTAGCGTCGTCTTGTAGTGGTCGTTGGCCCAGATGTGATGGACCTTGCCCTTGCCCGCAATCAGCAATTGATCGATGTAGGGTGCAGGACGTCCCACATGGGCATCCGACGGCCGCATATAGCCTTCCTGATGACCGCCGAGGCGGCACACGCCACTGCCTTCGCGACCGACATTGCCGGTGGCGAGCGCAATGTTCACCAAGGCGCCAATGGTGCGATAGTTGTCGTTGCCCCAGATGAGGCCCTTCTCGTAGGCAGTCACGCATTTGCGGCGTTCGCCGCCATCCTTCGGCTTGGCAATCCATTCGGCGGCCTTCACGATGTCGGCTTCCGGAACACCGCATATCGCAGCGCCATCGGCCAGAGACATCTTGCATTCCGCCCGCGCTGCCTCGAAACCACCAAGCGCTGCTGGATGAGCTTCGTCCAAGGCCTGTGCAACATCGCCTTGGAAGGTCGATTTGGCAATGAAGTCCTTATCGATCCAGCCCTTATCGGCGATGTAGGTGAACAGTGTGTTGAACAGAGCCAGGTCGGTGCCAGATTTGATCGCCAAATACAGCACGTTGTCCTTGCCAGCTTCCACCTCGCAGGCGTTGACCGTCACGGTGCGGCGCGGATCGACGATAACAACCTTGGCACCTTTCCGCATTCCTGGAACCATGTGATTGAGGAACAGGTTTGTCTGCGTCTCCAACGAATTGGCACCGATGAGGAAAATCGTGTCGGTCAGTCCGTAGTCTTCATAGGCGTAATTCAACTCCCCCACGCCCATATCACGGGTTGAATGTACTTCCGAATTATAGGCGGGCCGATTGTGAATGCGGCAGTGCTTTACCTTCATTGACTGGAAGTAGAGTTTGCCTGTGCCCCATGTGTTTTCATAGCCGCCAGCTGATCCACCATGGTCGAACATGGACACGAAAAGATCGTCCTCGTTATCCTTGTCAATGACCCGCGCAGTGACCCGAGCAACGAGATCAAGCGCATCGTCCCAGCTAGTCGGCTGCCAGGTGCCGTAACGCCAGATCATCGGCTCTTCGAGGCGCTGCTGCTGCGTGCCAGTCTTGTCGGAGCGGCGATTTTCGGCCATGCGCGCGCCGCGCACGGATCCGAGTCCCGAGTTTACGCTGCATTCCTTGTCGGGCTTGATAACAAGATGCACATCTTTGCCATTCTGTTTGACGACATTATACATTGATGGTGCATACCAAGCATCGGTTTCAGCCGGTTGCTGCTTTGAAAGATCGACGCCAAGCGCATTCTCGTTCGGAGCGGTGCCGCCCTGCTTGTTCACCGGCCATGTGTAGGCATTATAGCCACAGCCCACGATGCAGTAGTGGCAAGTGACATTGTGCCTCTTGGCGTCGGCAGGGATGATCGGGAGACGGGCGATGTTTCTTTTGAAAGCCATGATTTTCCTCCCTCAGAGCACGTTCGACAGGCGGCCGTAGAGCAGTTCATCGACGCCTTCAGCGTAGATGTCGCCCTTGTTATCAACGCGCAGAATGTATTGCGGCAAGTTCTGTGTGGCCTGCCCCCAAGTCTGCTGGCCGCCCGCCTCGCAATCGAAGACTGAGTAGTGGCCTGGACAATTCATCGTGCGGCTTTCGGCATTGTAGTTTAGTGGGAATCCCTTGTGCGGACAGACCGTGGTGAAACCAACTATGTCGCCATCGGGACCAGCACCGCCTTCTACTGCCTTGCCGAGCTTCAGCAGAACGCCCGGCGCATCGGCGTCGGGGTAGGAGACCTCCTTCGGCTCATTGACCTTGAGGTCCTTGACGTTGGCGAGCTTTGCCGAGGGGTAATCAAGCAGCGCACCGTTTGATGCAGCCTTAGCCTCCTTAGCCATAAGACCGACCATGGGCAGCGCCGCTGCGGTGGCGAGCCCTCCGCGCAGAAACTGGCGGCGGCCAACTTCGACAAGCTTGTCGCATCTTTTCATGGCAGTTCTCCCATTGCGAAAATTTTCTTGCTTGGGAGGCATGCTAGGCGGATATGCGCCGCACACTCATTTGCAGTGCAGCAAATTCGGATTGATTGATTACAGTGGCTTAGCCTGAGTGATGTTCAGAAATCCGAACATGTTGCGGCTGCGAAAGTTCGGAAATCCGAACGCGGCAGTCAGCGAAACTCCCCCGTGACTTCAAGGCGACGCATCTTTTCCCAAAGTGTCGTGCGTGAAACGCCAAGAAGTTTTGCCGCCTCAATGATCTGGCCGTGGGTTTCCTTGATAGCACGTTCGATCTGACGACGTTCTGCATAGTCACGGGTCTCAGAAAGTGTGGCAAATGCCCTAATCAGCGGATGCTCCGATTCGACAAGATCGGGGAACATATCCATCGGCATGATCCATTCGCCGTTGGCCAAGGTCACTGCGCGTTCCACCCTGTTCCTCAACTCTCGCACATTGCCAGGCCAATTGTATTCAAGGGCCGCCTCCTGGACCAGCGTGCTGAAACCCCGAACAAGTGCGCGATCACCATGCCGGAACTGCTCAAAGAACAAATCCATGAGCCACGGAATGTCGTCAGGCCTGCTTTTGAGAGGCCGCAACTCAATGCCCATGGCGTTGATGCGATAATAGAGGTCCTCGCGAAAGCGGCCCTCACGGATCGCTAGGGTAAGATCACTATTCGTAGAACACACAATGCGACCGTGAAACTGCAGCAACTGCTCACCACCAACACGGTTAAACTCCCGCGTTTCAACCAGCCGTAACAACTTGGCTTGCAATTGAGTCGGCAGCTCCGCCACCTCGTCTAGAAACAGAACCCCGCTTCGGGTACGCTCGGCAAAACCTCGGTGAAAACCATTGGCCCCCGAGCCTTTGTGGCCGAACAGTTCATTTTCCATAACATCTGCTGGAATTGCTGCACAGTTCACTCCAATGAACGGCTCTTTTGAGTGTTGTGAAACACGGTGCAAGAAACGGGCACAGACTTCCTTACCAGCTCCAGTTTCGCCGGTAATGAGAAGCGGGCTGGTAAGATCGCAGACCCTCCGCAACGTGGCTTCAATCTCACACATTGCCTCGGATACTCCCAATACGGCTTCCGAACGCATCATGGGATTGCGCTGGATCAAGCTGCGAGCTCGCTCAATGAATGTACCGGTATCGAAGGGCTTGGTGACATAGTCGCTGCCACCGGCACGCATGATAGCAACCGCTTGGTCAATATCTCCATAAGCTGTGATGAAAAGGAATGGTGGAATGGAGGAAGTTGCCGCAAGCTGTCGAAATAAATCGTCGCCGTTGATGTCGGGCAGCTTAATGTCACAAATCACAAGATCAGGACTCGTCGCTCGAAGACCACGCATCGCCTCGGACCCTGTCTTCCACCAATCAACATGGCAACCTTCTAAGGAGAAGCTCTGCACGAGGGACTCACCCATCACGGGATCGTCCTCGACCAACCCAACTACGCGTCCTTCAAGCAGCATGTCTCAACTCCGCAGACTTAGGCTGCACCATAAGCCGAATGGTTGTCCCCAAAGCACTGCTCTTTACCACAATAAGCCTGCCATTCATTTCATCACAAAGGCGCTTCACAATCCAGAGGCCCAATCCCGATCTTTTATCAAGAGGGACTGATCCAGCCCCTGCGCGTTCAAGATACTCTCGGATATGAGCCGGAAGTCCGCCACCCTGATCTGTGACATCGACAATCAATGCGCTGCATTCGACTCGGGCGTGAAATTTAACACTGCTTTCATCGGCGCTTGATGCGCAGGCATTGAGCAGCAAGTTGAGCACTGCATCGCGAACCGGAACGGCGGGCACATGAACGGCTTCCGCAATTTCATTCTTCCATTCGAGTTTGAGTCTCTTACGCTTAGCCTCTGGCTTTACCAGCAGCCGAAGATCGTCAAGATCAGCCATGGTCAAGTCCCTTGGCCGTTGGTCGGCCCTATATGACGCAAGCGTAGAGCGAACGAGATCGCGAATGCCAGTCAGACCATGTTCCAGCAACCGAATTGAAGTTCCCCGTACCTGCTCGCGTGTACCGTGCTTTTTGAGTGCATCAAGAGCGTTGAACATGCCGCCAAGGGGATTGTTAATCTCGTGAGCCATTCCCGAGGCTAGGCGACCAAGGCTTGCAACCTTTTCTTCTTCAGCGAGTTGCACTGCAAGAAATTCTCGTTCATTCACCGCTTGCGAAAGAGCATTGTACCGCCCAAACAGTCGACGAAATTCACTGCTTTGACGTGCTACTACTGAATCTGGAATGAGCTCAATCTTGCCTTGACTCGCTTGATCAAGATGCAACGACATGATGCGAACTGGCCTAATCATGCGTAAGGTAGCCAAGTACCCCACAATTGCCAAGATAAATGTCAGCAAGAGATTAGTCAGAAGCAGTGTGCGGAATACGTCGCTCCGTTCCTGCAACAGCGATCCAATGTCAGCCTCGGCGTAGATTTTGCCGATCTCGCGATCCTGATAGGACAAAGCCCGCAAAAGAAATGCCGTCGCATTGACTGCTTCAAGGGTGACCTCTTCACCCTCAGAGAAGCGATTCAGGGTCGAACTTTCTGCAACCGTATCCGAAGGGAACTTAGCCGGATCACTCGCGGCCAGTATTTTGCCGTCGGCATTCGTCACAATCGTCCATTTGACTTTGAGACCCCTGTAGCGTTCCCGAGCCCGGTCCAACGTGTCGAAGACTTCCCAGACGTCTTCACGCGATACCGAAGGTATGAGCGATGCGGACAAGCCATCAAGATAAGCAGACGCAAGTTGCTGAAGGTTTTGCTTTTGGCTGTCTTCAAGCCTAGCGAGCACACGATTGCTAACAACAGCACTCACAGCGAACATGAGTACTGCAACAAGCAAGGGCACTTTGAATGACAATGGCCATGTCGTGGGGTTTAGTCGGCTTACAGCATTCGAGCGGCTCACGATCCCAACCCTCTGACAAGCATCATCTTAACGGCAATTGAGTCAAAGAGCGATTCTGGCTCATCAGTGAAGCTGTCGAGCTGCAGCATGCTAAGAACGTGTCTGCCTTCGTCATCTTGTGCCATTTCAACAAGGGCCTCATGCAACAAATGTACACCCTCGGACTCTCGTTGACCTTTCAGACAGGCAATTGGCGGAAACCCCAACAGTTCCGACACACGAACGATCTCCGTTTTGTTTGTGAGCTCAGGTTCGATAGATGACATGACCTCCCACACGTAGCCATCAACGCTTCCACTTTGCGCAAGGCCCGACGCAACCGCACGCACTACATTTCGATGGCCATAGGTAAAGATAACTTGACGGAAAAACTGATCGGGACGGAGTTTTCTTTCTGCCAGCAGTGACGCCGTAACGAGATATCCGGAATTGCTGTTGGGGTCAGAGAAAGCGTGAATATCGCCTTTAAGATCAACAATAGAGGTAGCGGCCCTTCCTTTAGGTGCAATCAGATATGACTGATAGAGAGGCTTACCGCGCCAGACCGGTACAGCAATCAACGACAACTGCGCACGAAATTGCGCGAAGGGGTAGCCGCAAATCCATGCGCCATCAAGCTGACCAGAGAGCAACAGAGCAGTGATCTCCTCATAGGTGCGCCGCTGAACCAGTTGAACTTCCCGACCGGTTTTTCGG
>CAZHCO010000312.1:0-2492 GCA_964530965.1 uncultured Aestuariivirga sp.
CTTCATGGTGTCATCCACATTTTTATGGGTGGCACCCGAAATCAGGATAGGGGTTTTCTTCAGGCGTTTTTTGAAATCGGCGAGCTTCTTCTGCAGGTCCTTGTCACTGATTGCATCAATTTTGTTGAAGGCGATGATCTCCGGCTTTCCTTCAAGCTCGGGTCCGTATTCTCTCAGCTCGTTTCGAATGACGCGGTAGGCTTTCACAGGGTCATCGCCCGTCACATCGATGAGATGGAGCAGAATGGCGCAGCGTTCGACATGGCCTAAAAAGCGCGTGCCGAGCCCCACGCCTTCGTTGGCGCCTTCAATGAGGCCGGGGATATCGGCCAGCACAAAACTGTTTCCCGCCGCTTTCACTACGCCCAACTGCGGGTGAAGAGTGGTGAAGGGATAGTCGGCTATCTTTGGTTTGGCAGCGGAAACGGCTGCCAGAAGTGTGGATTTTCCGGCATTGGGCAGGCCTAGTAGCCCCGCATCGGCGATGAGTTTCAGCCGCAACCACACCCAGCGTTCTTCACCCTCAATGCCTGGGTTGGCGTGACGGGGAGCGCGGTTGGTGGCGGACTTGAAATAATGATTGCCGAAACCGCCATTGCCGCCACGCGCGATGCGCACGCGGTCTCCCACCTTGGCCAGATCGGCAATCAGGGTTTCGTTATCGGTTTCGTAAACCTCGGTGCCGGTTGGAACCTTGAGCACGATGTCATCGGAATTGGCGCCTGCGCGCAATCGTCCCATGCCGTGGCCCGCGGTTCTGACCTTGAAGTGCTGCTGGTAGCGATAGTCGATCAGGGTGTTGAGGCCATCCACGGCTTCCACCCACACATCTCCGCCATTGCCGCCGTCACCACCGTCGGGACCGCCCATTTCAATGAATTTTTCACGCCGGAACGACACGGCGCCAGCACCCCCATCACCGGAGCGCACATAGATTTTTGCTTCATCAAGAAATTTCATGGGGCCTTCTAACCTTTTGGAGGGCGCAAGCCTAGAAATATCGCAGTGCAGCAAATTTTGTGCGTTGCCACATAATGGTCACATTTTGCCAGTTTATCGCGAGTTCCCCCCAGATGTTGATGATCATTAGAATAGAGGAGCCAGTCTATCCAAGTTTAGTTTTTTAATGCGGTTATCAAATTTAAGGATAAAGATGAAAAATAGACTCATTGCAGGACTTTCGGCCGTTATGTTTGCTGCGGCTATATTCTCCGGAACAGCGGATGCTGCCCCAAAATCCAAAATTAGTCTTTCCACGGAGCAAGTGAAAACCAAGAAGCGGCATAGCAGCCGCAGGGTCAAAGTCACCCCCGCAACGCAGGAGCGTGTTGTGGCCCTGATCAAGGACATGGCACCACGTTATGGCGTGCCTACCTGGTTTGCCTTGCGGATTGCCAAGGTTGAATCGGGCTATAATCCCAATACGCGGGGCGCGGCCGGGGAATATGGCGTTTATCAAATGAAGTGCGCGACGGCCAAGGGCATCGGTTTTTCTGGCAACTGCTCGGAGCTGCTCAATGCCACCACCAATGTCCGGATGGGTTTGAAGCACCTGTCGATGGCCATGAAACTCAGCAACGGAAATCTGAAGCTTGCGGCTTCCAAGCATAATGGCGGTTTGGGCCGCAAGAAGCTGGTTCATCGTTACGTTGCAATGGTTTTTTAGCGCGCTTCCCGGCGAAGTAAAATCACTTCGCCGAAAAGGAAACGCGCCAATTCATTATGTTGGAGCGTGTCCTTTTCGACGAAGTCGTGCAACTTCGTCGAGACATGCTCTAACCGGATTTGTAATGCGTAAAACAAAAGGAGAGGTGATTGCCTCTCCTTTTTTATTCGCGTTGGAAGGGCTGCTTATTCAGCGGCCGTCATGGGAATTACCGAGACAACCTGGCGGTTTTTCTTGGTTCCGCGAAACTGGACCTTGCCGTGGACGGTTGCAAAAATCGTGTGATCCTTGCCGATGCCGACGCCGGTTCCGGGGTGCCAGGTGGTGCCGCGCTGGCGGATGATGATGTTGCCTGCCACAACGTTTTCGCCGCCGAAAGCCTTCACGCCGAGCCTGCGGCCCGCGGTATCGCGGCCGTTGCGGGACGAGCCGCCTGCTTTTTTATGGGCCATGGGGGGATTACTCCTTTTCCGTCTTGGGCTTCCGCGGTTTGGCGGGCGCCTTTTTGGGCTTGGTTTCAGCGGCTGCAGCTTCGGCCACCGGTGCAGCAGCAACGGCGGCTTCAGGCTTTGCCTCAGCTTTGGCTTCAACCTTGGCTTCAGGTTTCGCCTTGGCCTTGGCCGATGGCTTGGCACCGCCGGTCAGAATCTCGGTAATGGTCAAAGCTGTCAAGTCCTGGCGGTGACCGTTGCGGCGGCGGTAATGCTTGCGCCGGCGCTTCTTGAAAATGATGATGTGGGGGCCTCTGGCCTGCTTTTCGATTTCACCCACCACGGTGGCACCGGACAGGAAAGGTGCTCCGATATCCACGGTTCCGCCATTGGAA
>CAZHCO010000313.1:0-5180 GCA_964530965.1 uncultured Aestuariivirga sp.
GATCGAAATCAAAGCACTGGGTGACAAGCCGGTTATCATGGTGTGCAAGACCGACAAGCGCTCAGCACGGGCGGCGGAGCTCTTGAGGGATGAAAATTTTGCCGACGTGCGCGTGCTGCGCGGAGGCATGGAGCGCTGGAAACAAGAAGGAGCGCGCAGATGAAAAGAGTTTCGAATCTGGTTGCTGGCGCAGTGATCGCGGCATTGGTTTTTACGCCGGATTGGGCCTTGGCGCAGGCGCAGCCTGACAGTGATAGATACGGCTATGGCCCGGGCATGATGGGATGGGGAGGAGGATACGGCATGTTTTTTGGACCATTGTTTATGATCCTGACACTGGTTGCCGTGATTGCCGCCATTGTCTTTCTCATCCAATGGCTCGGCGGCGGGCCATGGCAAGGTGTGCAAAAGCCAACTGGCCCTGCTCCCCTCGATATTCTAAAAGCGCGCTTTGCGCGTGGCGAGATTGACCAGAAGGAGTTCGAGAGCCGCCGCAAAGTGCTGGCTGAATGAAGGCCCTGTTTGTCCTGAATGATCCGCCCTACGGAACCGAGCGCTGCTACAACGGGCTGCGCCTTGCCCACGCCTTGTCCAAGAACGACCCGGCGGCGGAGATCACCGTCTTCCTGATGGCGGATGCGGGTATCGCGGCGCGCAAGGACCAGAAGACGCCGGACGGCTATTACAACATGGAGCGCATGCTGAAGCGGGTGGCTACGGCCAAGGGCCAGGTGCTGCTCTGCGGCACCTGCATGGATGCGCGCGGCATGACCACAGACGACGTGATGGAAGGCGCGTGCCGGAGCAGCATGGATGAATTGGCGGCTGCGACGGTGTCTGCCGACAAGGTGCTGGTGTTCTGAGGAAGGAGCCGGTCTCTCTTGCGATGAAATTTATGTCCATCCTAGCAGATGTAATTCGATAGTTCTGTTGGGCTTTGGAATATATGCATTGTTCGCGTCGTCGACAAATGTTCCTTTCAAAAACAGGCGACAGTACTTTAGTAGAAAATCTTTCAACCCCATTTTGGGATCAGAAGTGCCATCAGTTTTTTTTATTCCAGTTACCGACCTAAATTTTCGGGCACAAAATTTCTTTGCGGCTATGAAATGACCAGTCATTGCTGGTATACCACGTGATCTTGCTATCGCACTGAGAGAGCGAAGTAACAATCAACGGTAGTTTGGAATTTTTGATTTCATGCTCAACAATGATCGGCGGTAATTTTTCTACGAATCTTTTATTGTAAGCAACACCATATTCGGTCGAATGATAGTATTGCGCTCTATAACCTGAACAACCATGAAAAATGAGGTCATATAGATTTGGTGAAATTGGTATTTCAGCCTCGTATCGAAAGTAGCCAGCCTTGTCTTTGCAATCCTTGATACGTGATTGTATGCGGTAAGGTCTTACTTCATTGATTGTATAAGCAATGATGTCTTCGGAGGATATTGGTTTTAACAGTCGAGATTTTCTGTTTTTATCTGACATGTTTAAAATCCATTCTTCTTCTGAAATAACTGCGAACATGGATTTTTGTGACTTTCAGATTTGTTGACGCGCATAAGGCGCGTGTGGGCGTTGAGCCCAGTTCAACTAAGGATATCACTTGTATAGTTGGCGGCCCCGACAGGATTCGAACCTGTGGCCCTCAGTTTAGGAAACTGATGCTCTATCCAACTGAGCTACGGGACCGTCGTTTTTCGTTTGGCGCGTGATCGGACGGAAAACCGGATTCCACTTTTCCTGATCATGCGCTAAAACCCTTATAGTTTGGAATGCGCCTAAAAGAAAAGGCCCGGGTTTGAAACCGGGCCAGACTTTAGACGTCTTGGAAAAATTCTTATGCGGCTTCTTCGGCGGCGGCCTCTTCTTCGGCCTTTTCGCCGGCGGCCTGGGCGCGCTTGGCGTTCTTGGCGAGGAATTCGGAGAGTTCCTTCACCGACTGGTCATCATCCACTTTCCGGACGGCTGCCAGCTCGCGGGCCATGCGGAGCAGGGCCTGCTCGAACAGCTGGCGTTCGGAATAGGACTGCTCGGGCTGGCGGTCGGAGCGGTAGAGATCGCGCACGACTTCGGCCACGGCAATGAGATCGCCGGAATTAATCTTCGCATCATATTCCTGGGCGCGCCTCGACCACATGGTGCGCTTGATACGGGCCCGGCCACGGATGACCTTCATGGCGTGCTCAATCAGGCCACGGTCGGCCAGGCGGCGCATGCCCTTTTGCTCGGCGCGGTTGGTTGGAACCTTGAGGCGCAGCTTCTCGCGCTCGAAATCAACGATGTAGAGCTCAAGCTTTGAGCCGGCAATTTCCTGCTCTTCAATGGCGGTGATCCGGCCAACGCCATGGGCGGGATAGACGACCTGTTCGCCAATCTTGAAGGCGAGCTTCTTTGGCGCAGCGGGAGCAACGGCAACCACCGGCTTTGCAACGACGGCAGCAGGCACGGCCACGGGCTTTGCGGCAACGGCTACCGGTGCCACGTGGGCAGGCTTGCTGGCCGGCTTAAGATGGCCGGTTACCTTGGTCAGAATCGTCTTCTTGGCGACGGGCTTGGCAACGGGAACCACCTTCGCTTTTGGCTTGGTTTTTACAACTTTGGACTTGGCTTTCACGGCTACTGCCTTGGCCTTGGTTGCAACTTTTGCCTTTGCAACCGACTTTTTGGTGTGGGCTGCCTTCTTTGCCAAAGCTGCTTTTTTCACGGTTTTTTTCATTTTTGTCCTTCGCCTTCGCCTGAACCCCGGTTTCGCCGCCAAATGGGCGAAAAAATAACCGAGCTTTATGGGCTCGGGTTTGATGACCTGCAGGGGGTATTGTTTACATTGAGGAAGACTATATCACGATTTTAAGGAAAATTAAAGCGTGATCTCTCCGTGTACGGTGCATCTTGGCGCCGCAGCCCTGCGTTATTTGAGAGATGGTTAACAAAAATCAATCGCCTTCGCCGGGGTTTTCCGAGAAGTGGGCTTCGAATTTACCCGCGATACCCTCAAATTCCTTGGCATCGGCTGGAGCGTCGCGCTTGATGGTGATATTTGGCCACTTTGGCGCATATTCCGCGTTGATCTTGAGCCACTTTTCGAGGCCTGGCTCGGTGTCAGGCTTAATCGCGTCAACGGGGCATTCCGGCTCGCAAACCCCACAATCGATGCATTCATCGGGGTGGATGACCAACATGTTTTCGCCCTCGTAAAAGCAATCCACGGGGCAGACTTCAACGCAGTCCATATATTTGCACTTGATGCAGTTATCATTGACGATGTAGGTCATGACGGTCCAGTTGTTCTTTATAACGAACGATGTTTAGCAATAATTTTGGCCTTATGCACGGTCTTTTTCGCCGCGTGAAGGGGGAGGTGTGAGGTCTTCGTATAGCTGGCATGCTTGCGCGAAGGGCCCGCGCTTGGTTCCGAGATCCTTCACCCTGAGCACGCGGACGTGGCCATGAACGGTGATAGTCAGGACATCATCAATGCGCAGGATATGGCCGGGTTTTGTGACCCTTGCCCGGTTCAGGCGAACTTGGCCGGATTCGACCAATTCGGCGGCCATGGGGCGCTGCTTGACCACCCGGGCGAACCAAAGCCACTTGTCCAGGCGCTGCGTCAGTTCTTATTGCCCATCATCTTTGCCTTGAGGGCTCCAAGAACGGCAAAAGGCGAATTGGGATCCAGGGGCTTTTCTGGCCGGCGCTTGGGCTCTTCGCGGCGTTCGTTTCGTTCATTCGACTGGTGTTTGCGCTCAGGTCTTTGCGGGCGTTCTTTTTGATCTTTTGCCTTGGGCCGGTGCTGGGTCTTGGCTTCCGGCCGGTGGCGGAAGGGGCCTGTATCCCTTGGCCACCAGACTTCGATTTCAACTTCTTCAAGGATGGGTTCAACGGGAAGTGAAGCAGGTTCTTCCACCGCGGGTGCGAACTCAGCTTCCGTGGCTGTTGCCACTACTGGCTCGGGTTCAGGGACCGCCACTGCGGGCTCAGGCTCTGCGACGGCTGCGGGCTCGGATATGGTTTCGGTTTCTGCGGCAGGGCTTGCCGCTTCCACAACGAGAGCAAGTGCGGCGGGGCGTTTGATTTTTTTCTTCTGCATGCGGAAGCCAAGGCTGCGCAGAATGCCTTCAAACTCTTCGCCGGAGCAGCCGACGAGCGACATCATGTCAGCGACGATCATGAAGCCACCGCCTTCAACGGATCCGGAGGGGCGCACTTCGTCGGGGAAACGGGAGCGCCAGAAAACCCGCTCGCGCACGAGATCAGCGAGGCGCTCCAGCATGTCGATACGCACGACCCTTGAGCCGCAAATGCGATAACCGCAGACGCCGTAGAAACCACGCGGTGTGCTGCGATCGAATACGGCGGAGGTGAGGCCCTGGCCCGGAGGCATGGGAAGCGCTGCCAATTCCAGCGTGCCGGCTTTTTTTAATTGCAAAGCCCAGAGGAGGAGGCGGAGTTCGGTTGCCGCAGGCTTCAACAGGAGTGGCGTGAAAATATGGAAGGCTCCGAAACGAACGCCCTGGGCGCGAAGAACCGCGCGGTCTTCCTGGCTTAATGATTTCACATCTTCGAGCACCTGCTCGCGAGGCAATACGCCCAGCGTCTCCACGATGCGGAAAGCGATGCCGCGCGCGATGCCTTGCAAGGTTTCGTTCTCCTGCAGTTTGAGCAGGGGCTCGAGCAGGGTTGATACGTGGCGGTCGATGAATTTTTGTATTCTTGCCTGTACATCCTCGCGGGGCTGGCCGTAGAGGAGATCGCTGGCGAGCACTCTGGTAACGGGCTTCAGAAGACTGTCGCCCGCTTCGATGAATCCGATTGGCTCGTGGTTCCAGATAATATTGCCATCGCGGGTGAGTTTCAGGTCGGGATCGGCTGAGGTTGCGGCAGCATTGGCGCGGGCCTGGATTTCGGCACTTACCGCATGAACGGCCGCCGCCTTTAAGGTGCGCTGTTCCTGGCTTTCACTTGTGCCATCGGGGATAAAGTTAAAGCCCTTGATGCGGCCTACATACTCGCCTTCAACATGAATGGCGCCATCTTCTTCAACACTCGACATTAACTCTTCCTTTTGTGCCAGGCGGCGCATTAATACACTGGTCCGGCGATCAATGAAACGCTGGGTTAGCCTTTCATGCAACGCATCTGACAGTTTTTCTTCTATCTCGCGGGCGCGGTTC
>CAZHCO010000314.1:0-20333 GCA_964530965.1 uncultured Aestuariivirga sp.
ATCCGAGGCCCCCTCCTATGGCAAACCTGTCCTACTTTACGACAATGTATGCACGGGCTCCCAAGCCTACATCAAACTGGCCTCAGAAGTTATTCGCCGCGAACGCGAACTTCGGGCGGCCTGATCGATTCACTTCCGAAACAATCGCGGGCGTCTTAAGCCAGGGTGACCGCAGTCATACTTAAGGGCAAACACTATGATGCAGGCACAAAAGCGTAGGTTGGGTCGGGGGCTTGCCGCTCTAATTGGTGATGACGTCGTTGAGGCTGCGTCTCCCGAAGAGTTTCGTGGCTTGCGGCACCTTCCGATAGAACTGCTCCATTCAAATCCAAACAACCCCCGCAAGCAATTCAGGGAAGAGGAGCTTGAGGATCTTTCAAAATCCATTCGGGAAAAGGGATTGCTGCAGCCGATTGTTGTTCGCCAGCGCGCTGACGGAGAATATGAAATTGTTGCCGGCGAGCGCCGGTGGAGAGCATCGCAGCGGGCGGGTCTGCATGAATTGCCAGTTCTTATCCGCGAACTCAGCGACGGTGAAACACTTGAAATAGCGCTTATTGAAAATATTCAGCGGGCCGATCTGAATCCCCTTGAGGAAGCGCGGGCTTACGGGCAACTGCTTGAGCAATTCTCCTACACACAGCAGCAACTGGCCGACTCGGTTGGCAAAAGCCGCAGTCACATCGCCAACACCTTGCGCCTGCTCACGCTGCCCGAATCAGTCCGCGCCTACATCGAAGATGGAAAATTGACAGCGGGCCATGCCAGAACATTGGTTGCAACGGATTCGCCTGCGGACCTTGCCAACAAAATCATCAGCCTCGGTCTTTCGGTGCGTGAGGCGGAAACGCTCACGCGCAGCAACCCCACGACCTCGACACGCAAGGCCAAGGCCCATAAAAATGCCGATATCCGCGCCCTGGAAAACCAAATATCGGAAACCATAGGCCTGCGGGTCGAGATCAAAGCGCAAGGGCGGGAGGGGGGAACCCTCCTGATCAAATACAAGACGCTTGATCAGCTTGATGGCGTTACACATCGCCTTATGAGCAAGAAGTGAACTAATTAGTTACTTCGTGCTTCTCTCTGCCGGGCACTGCGGCCCAGTGCCAGAAGGGTACGGCTTATAATCGCGTCATCGAGATCGGGATGCTGGCGTGTCTGCAGGATTGCACTGCAAATTTTTTCTTCGGCATTCAGGAGTGCATCAATATCCCAGGTTCTCAATTGCAGGGAAATGGAGGCGCGTCTTTTGAAAAATATACCAAAGCGAGGCGCATGCACCACGCTGTCGATAGATGAGCCCTGAATAATCTGCGTCGCCATTCCCTGAAGTTTCACAATGTGCTGAAGCGCCGCGCTGAGAGTTCCCCTGCCGGCGCTCGCAGAAGCACCAACCGACATCACGTAACGGTCCACGTCACTTAAATTGCCTTCAAAAACCGCATCCACCAAATCATCCATCGAGGCGTCGGAAGTATCACCGCAGATTGCCTGAACATCTTCAACTGAAATTATGCTCTGACCCTGGCAATAGGTGATGAGTTTGAGTGTTTCGCTTTCGGCAACGGCGCGCTCGAAGGACATGAATTCCAAAAGCCTAAGCATGGCCTCGTCTTCGATTTGCAGTCCGGATGCCTTAATCAAACGCTCAAGCCGAAGCCGCAGTTCCTGCGGGGATTCCTCATAAAGCGCCACACTGGCACTGCGCGAATTCGTTTCAAACAATTTGCGCAGGCGGGAGTTTTTTGAGAGTGCTTCAGCATCAATCAAAATGAGATTTCCTGCAACGTCACCTGACAAGATGGGTTCGATTGATTTTGTCAGAGCATCTCCAGCGCTCGATACCCAAACGACGCGATTTCCTCCAAACATGGAAATAGATGCGAACTCGTCAAATAGCCGCCCAGGAGAACTGACAACCTGTGCTTCCGTAATACGTGATACACTCAAAGTCTCATCGCTTGAACCGATTACCCGCTTCACTATGCTCTGGCATAAATCATAAACGGCACTGCGATCCGCCCCATGAACCAAAATCGCTGCGGGCATTTTCCGGGGGCTCGACAAAAGACCGAACAGCTCTGTTGCTTTCACGACCACCATCGGCTTGGCCTCTTTCAAAGTCGCATTTACTGGTCTTGGCGGCTCGCCATATAGGCCGCAAGGCGCGTGCGAATATCCGCCGCAACTTCCTGGGCAGCCCTATCGGTTGCATTTGACTCGGCCTGCAGATCGGAAATAGGTTCACGGATAATATCATAGGATACGGCTGAAAAGGTTTTTCCCGAATTTACTTCCGAACCGGAACCCATTTCGAGCAATTTATAAGATACGGTCAAACGCAGTCTCAAGCGTTTAATGCCAGGAAGAGACTGGCTAACTAATGTTGACCGGGTCAATTCAGGTTTCAAAATCAGCTTGAAACGATCTTGTTCGGCGGTGCCTGCGGGCCGCATGGACGACAGCAGGCTGTTTCTCACCAGCTGGCCAGCCCGGCTCCCGGTTTCCTGGATTGCAATTGAAGAAAGTGAGGCGACAACACCGCGGCCATCGCTTCCAGACGTATAAAGAGGCCTATAGCCGCAGCCCGTAAGGCTGAGCAAAACGACGAGACAATATACAACTTTCTTCACCTGCAAACTCTTATCCACTTATCACGATATTCACAATACGGTCTGGGACGACAATGAACTTTACCACCGGCTTGCCGTCAAGGGCGCGTCTTACACCGTCGAGTTTCATAACGGCCGCCTCGACAAGATCCTTCGCCATTCCCTTCTGCAACCTGATTTCATCACGGCGTTTGCCATTAACCTGCACGGCAATTGTTACTTCATCATCGATAATTAAAGCGGAAATAGGTGTGGGCCAGGGTGTTTCTACAACGGGCTGCCTGTGTCCCAGCAACTGCCAGCACTCCTCGGCCAAATGCGGCATCATGGGGGCGAACATCAGGACCAGAAAATTACTGGCTTCACGAACTGCATAGTTCAAATCAGGTGCCGGAATGGGGCTCGCCAATGCCGTGCCTAGGGCATTCGAAAGCTCGTAGATACGAGCGATTGCCCGATTGAAGCGGAGCGAAGACAGATCATCGGTCACGGCGGCAAGGGTTCGGTGGGCGATGCGGCGCAGTTCTAGTGCTGCCGGGCCAAATTCGCCGGTGAAGACGGTTGCATCGCAGGTGCTTGCGTCTCCCAAAATGCGCCAAAGTCTTTGGGTGAACTTCCAGGCCCCCTCGGCGCCGGCCTCGGTCCATTCAATATCGCGCTCGGGCGGCGAATCAGACAACATGAACCAGCGGGCCGTATCGGCGCCATAGCTTTCAATGATGGATTCGGGGTCAACCACGTTACGTTTGGATTTTGACATCTTCTCAATACCGCCAATGGTCAATTCCTCACCAGTCTTGGCATGGAACCATTTTCCATCACGCAAGGTGGCATCAACGGGAAACACCCACTCGCCACTTTCGGCTTTAAAGGTTTCATGGACGACCATGCCTTGTGTGAAGAGGCTGGCAAAGGGCTCATCCCCATTCAAATGATGGGTCTTGCCCATGGCACGGGCAAAAAAGCGCGAGTAGAGAAGATGCAGGATAGCGTGCTCCACACCACCAATGTATTGATCCACCGGCATCCAATAGCGGGCTGCGTCGGCTGCCACTGGCACGTCTGCTTTTGGTGAACAGAAGCGGGCGTAATACCAGGATGAATCGACGAACGTATCGAAGGTGTCGGTTTCGCGCGTGGCATCCGCACCGCACTTCGGGCACTTCACATGTTTCCAGGTGGGATGATGCACCAATGGATTTCCAGGCTTGTCGAATGTCACGTCTTCCGGCAGCGTCACGGGCAGATCAGCTTTGGGTACGGGAACAATTTTGCAGGTAGGGCAATGTATGACCGGAACCGGACAGCCCCAGTATCTTTGCCTCGAAACGCCCCAATCGCGCAGGCGGAAATTTACTTTTCTTTCGCCGATTCCCCGGGCTTCAAAACGTTTGGCGATTTCCTCCTTTGCTTCGGGAACCGACAGGCCGTCCAAGAATCCGGAATTGATAAGCTGGGAATCGGCACCATCCTTGTCGAGATAGGCCTCGTTTCCAATTTCAAATGATGCTGCATTGGCATTCCGTGGCGCTACGACGGGTATGACTGGCAGGCCATACTTGCGGGCGAAGTCCAGGTCCCTCTGATCATGGGCAGGGCAGCCAAAAATTGCCCCCTCGCCATAGCCCATGAGAACAAAGTTTGCGGCAAAAACTGGCAGTCTGACTTTGGGCTGAAAGGGATGGCGGGCATAGATGCCAAGCGGATAGCCCTTCTTCTCGGCGCGTTCGATCATTTCCTCGCTTGTCCCGAGCGCGGAAACTTCGCGGCGAAACTCAGCCAACCCTTTGCCTTTGGCCGCGTAGTGCTTGGCAAGTTCATGGTCGATAGAAATTGCACAAAAGCTGGCACCAAAAATCGTGTCGTGGCGCGTTGTATAGACGGTCAATTTTTCAGGCAGTTCCTTGCCCTGCTCATCTTCCAGCACAAATGAAAAGCGCATGCCTTCGGAGCGGCCGATCCAGTTGCGCTGCATGAGGCGGACTTTTTCCGGCCATTTTTCGAGATGGTCGAGCGCTTCCAAAAGCTCCTCAGAGAAGTCGGTTATTTTCAAAAACCATTGGGCGAGTTCGCGCTTTTCAACCATTGCTCCAGAGCGCCAGCCACGTCCGTCGATCACTTGCTCGTTGGCCAGCACCGTTTGGTCAACGGGATCCCAATTGACGAGGGAGACTTTTCTTTCAACCAGACCCGCCTGTATAAAATCGATGAACATAGCCTGTTCGTGGCGGTAGTAGGAGGGATCGCAGGTGGCGATTTCGCGGCTCCAATCCAGTGACAGGCCCATCGACTTAAGCTGGCCGCGCATGGCCGCAATATTCTCGTAGGTCCACGCCTTCGGATGCACACCCCGTTCAATGGCTGCGTTTTCAGCGGGCATGCCGAAGGCATCCCAGCCCATGGGGTGAAGCACGTTGAAGCCGCAGGCCCGCTTGAACCGCGCAATAACATCCCCCATCGTGTAGTTCCGCAAATGGCCCATGTGGATGCGCCCCGAGGGATAAGGAAACATTTCAAGAACATAATATTTTGGCTTCGAAGTGTCTTCTTTTGCCTCAAAGCATTTATTCTCGGACCAAAATTTCTGCCAACGGGGTTCTGCCTCGCGGGAATTATATCTTTCAGATGTCACAGTGCTGGTCCTTGGGAAACATGATGCAATGGGCCAAGGGAGTACCAGTCCTTGAAATGGCCTGCAAGCTTGGCCATAAGCAAATCATGAATTTACAGCAGCACAAAGCCTTGCAGGATGTTTGCGAGCGTATTGAGACGGCTGCCCAATCTATGGGGCGCAAAGCCAGCGAAATCACGCTGATTGCCGTCAGCAAGACATTTGGTCCGGAAGATATCTTGCCGGTCATGAAAGCAGGGCACGTGGCCTTTGGGGAAAACCGGGTCCAGGAGGCGGCGGGCAAGTGGCCGGATTTACGATCATTCTCGACGCAGCTGCAACTTCACTTGATTGGTCCGCTGCAGACAAACAAGGCTGTTGACGCGGTGCGGCTGTTTGATGCTATTCACACCCTGGACAGACCGCGCATCGCGCAGGCCATTGCATCAGAGATGATGAAGCAAGCACAGCAACTTGAACTTTTCATTCAGGTCAATACTGGCGATGAAAAGCAGAAGGCGGGCATCAGCATTGCCGGCGCCGACAGTTTTGTCTCGGACTGTCGAAACAAGTATGGGCTGAACATTGCGGGCCTCATGTGTATTCCGCCTATCAACGAGGCACCGGAAAAGCACTTTGCGCTTCTGGCGCAAATCGCCCGGCGCAATGGACTCAAAAGTCTGAGCATGGGCATGAGCGGGGATTTCGAGATTGCGATCAAATATGGTGCCACCCATGTGAGGGTTGGTTCGGCTATTTTCGGAGCACGTGAGGGGCGGCCCCACTAGGCGGCCAAATCACTAGGCGCGTCCTGGTCGAGCAGTAACGCAGTACCTTCTGCATGTCCCTCAGCGTTACCGCGATGCAGCCTGCCGTTGGGGCAAAACCTTTTCGTGCGATATGAAAGAAGATAGCGCTTCCGCGGCCCTGAACTCTCGGCCTCTGATTGTGGCTGGTTTCCACCACAATGTCATAGAGGCAGTCGGGACGTTTGAGATCTTCAGAAGCCGTCGGGTATGGCAATTTCACCTTGCGATTATAGTTCCTGTCGCCAACATTCTCGCACCAGCCCCAGCCCTTCCTGATCGGTGAAACGGGTATTTTCGACAGGGGCCGGGCAATGCGGTCATTTCGATAATAAATCTGCCGCAGGGACCAAATCCCAACCGGGCTTCCGCCGTCACCTTCCTTTTTCTGGAAATTTCTCCCCGATCTCCCCAAGGCGCAGGGCAGTGAAAGGGGGCCACAGGTCAAAACGCCCCGCGTTGAACACGCGCTGATCGCACGAACGTGAAGATATGTGACTGTTTTCCTCACGATCTGTTGTCTTGCCCCCGGGCTATCAAAAGGTCATTGATCATTCTAGAATTATCCAATGTCCCATAATCAACGAAAGATTGGCAATGACCACCACCAAAAAGATTCTCATCGTTGACGATGACGATACCTTGCGTGAGACGCTCCGGGATCAGTTTTCCCTGCATGAAGAGTACATTGTAACTGATGTCGCCAATGCAACGGCTGGTGTCAAGGCGGTCAAGGCCGATCATGCGGATATGGTGATCCTCGATGTGAACCTGCCCGACATGGATGGCCGCGAAGCCTGCAAACTGATGCGGCGCAATGGTTACAAGGGCCCAGTTATCATGCTTACAGGCCAGAGTTCGGATTCGGACACTATCCTTGGCCTTGATTCCGGCGCCAATGATTACATCACCAAGCCATTTCGCTTTGGCGTTCTTCTGGCTCGAATCAGAGCCCATTTGCGCCAGCATGAGCATAGTGAAGATGCCACGTTCAAGGTTGGCCCCTATACGTTTAAGCCCGCATCCAAAATCCTGGTCAGGGACGACAACAAGAAGGTGCGCCTTACAGAGAAAGAAACGGCGATTATCAAGTTTCTGTATCGTTCCGGCGAACAGATTGTTGGCCGCGATGTCTTGCTGCACGATGTCTGGGGTTACAACGCCGGTGTCACCACCCACACGCTTGAAACCCACATCTACCGCCTGCGGCAAAAAATCGAGCGCGATCCGAGCCAAGCCGAAATATTGGTCACCGAGGGCGGAGGCTATAAGCTGGTCCCTTGATCTTATAACCCATCCATCGTTGTATGGGGCAAGCAAGGGGATATTTAAGGGAATCATGCTTTCTAGGGCTCACATGGGGCTTGCGCGATGAATGTGCGGGCGGATGCCGAAACGTTGCGGCAAATACCAATTTTTGGCGAATGCGAACTCCTGCATTTGCAGCTCCTGGCCTTTGCCTCCGAGCGCCAGCAATTTGTTTCGGGCGAGCCCATTATTTCGCAGGGCAAAAAAGCCAAGTCGGCTTTTCTCCTGCTCAGCGGACATGCTGACATACAACAACTATCGGGATTGCAAAGCCAATCCATTGCCAGGGCTGAACCCGGGGCATTGCTTGGGGAGGTCGCCATGATCGGAAAATCGAGTTATGCGATAACAGCCCTTGCACTCGGTTCAGTTTCAACGGCCAGAATAGACCATGGACTTTTTTTGCGCGTCGCAAATGAGTATCCGGAATTTGGCCATAGTGTATTCAGGGTACTGGCGCGAAAGCTTGAAAATTCCATGCGTGACTTTGACAACGTGCGTGAGCAATTTATACGCGCCAAGTCGTTCCTAGATTTTTAGATCAAAGGTCGCCATTACCGGCACATGATCAGAGGTCTGAGTCCAGCCTCTTGCTTCGCGCAAAATGGTAATATTTTTGCAGGACGGCGAAAGCTCCGGCGTTGACCAAATGTGATCAAGCCTGCGGCCGCGGTTGGCTAGGGCCCAGTCCTTCGCCCGGTAACTCCACCACGTATAGAGTTTTTCGCTGGCGGGAGTATGCTGGCGCATCAGGTCCACCCAATTGCCGGCCTTCATCACGCGGATGAGTCCTTCCGTTTCAACAGGTGTATGGCTCACGACCTTGAGCAAATCCTTGTGGGACCAGACATCATGCTCCAAAGGTGCGATGTTCAGGTCGCCCACCACTATGCCCTCATGGCCTTTTGTAATAGCGTCCTTAGAAAACCAGTCATGCAGTTCGTCAATGAACTTTAGTTTGTGAGCAAATTTTTCATTGATTTTTGGGTCTGGCTCGTCACCGCCTGAAGGAACGTAGAGATTGTGGATGGTAACAGGCTTTTTGTTTCCCAAACTTATTGAGATATGGCGGCAGTCATCCTTGCCGCAGAATGATTTGCTGAACTGGCTTGTAAAAGGCATGCGCGAAACAATGGCGACGCCATGGTAACCTTTTTGGCCAAACTCGGCGATGTGGGAATAACCGAGAGCGTTCAGGGGGCCTGAGGGAAACTGTCCCTGCGGGCATTTGGTTTCCTGCAAACAAAGCACGTCTGGTTTGAGTTCGTTCAGGACCCGCTCAACCAGGCCAATGCGCAGGCGAACCGAGTTGATATTCCATGTCGCTATCTTGAGTGTCATGTGGCAAGCATGAGCATAGGTCCGGGGGAAAACGCAAGCAGTACTATTCTCTCTCTTGTACCTTGCGATTGATCTTCACCACAAAAAGCTTGGGATCAATTTTCATGCCGGATTCAAGATTGGCAAGCGACACTGTGGTGCGGCGGCCTTTGCCGTCAATGATAATCCATTGCTGCAGTTCATTTTGATTTTCATCGAAGATCAAGACGAGCTGACCGCCTATGGTGCCCTTGCGATCTTCGAGGAGAACGGATGTAATGCCATCGGCCTGTTCAAAGCCCATGATGTTCGCTTCCCGCAAGAGATCAATCTTTGGCGAAACGACCAAACGCAGGGGCGTGGCTGAAAGCGGAAATTGATCGCCTTTTTCCTTGGCACGATTTTTGAGGGTCACCCACTTGCCGTCTGAGACGAGAAGGAAAGGATTGGGTGGAGAATATTCAAAGCGCAGCTTGCCGGGCTTGCTGATAAACATCACACCTTTTGAAATGTTCCCCTTGGGACTGATCTGGGTGAATTCACCCTGCAGGGTTACAAAGCTGTTCATATAGGCTGAAATCTTGTTGATTGACTCAGTTTGCTCCGGACTGAGCGAAATGGGCTTGGCTGCACCAGCGAAACTGCTCGCACCAACAGCAATTATAAGAAGAACCGTGAGGGCCTCCAGGCCAATTTTGAGAGATTGCATCATTTTGTGTTCCAAACCTGAGATTTCCATTTACTGCACATATGCTCGCTATGAATTGAAAAACCGGCCATTTTGGGGCGGCCGTTTACACCCTGGCGCAGTCTCCGGGAACCAGGATTTCCCGTTTACCCGTGCCATTTGCCGATGAAATAAGCCCTTCTTTTTCCATACGCTCAATAAGGCTTGCGGCCTTATTATAGCCTACCTGCAAGCGTCTTTGCACGTAGCTGGTGGATACCTTCTTGTCGCGCAGCACGACGGCCACGGCCTGGTCATAGAGTTCGTCACCCGAACCGCCGCCTTCGGCACCTGTCATGGCACCTGGCTCTCCATAGGTTTCGTCCTCGACTTCCTCGGTTACGGCATCCACGTATTCCGGTGCGCCCTGCGCCTTCAGGAAGCGGACGATTTTCTCTACTTCGTCATCGGCCACAAAGGGCCCGTGCAGGCGGGAAATGCGTCCGCCGCCGGCCATATAAAGCATGTCGCCCTGGCCCAGGAGCTGCTCTGCCCCCTGCTCGCCCAGAATGGTGCGGCTGTCAATTTTTGAGGTGACCTGGAAGGAAATGCGGGTGGGGAAATTTGCCTTGATTGTGCCGGTGATGACATCAACGGAAGGCCGCTGCGTTGCCATGACCACATGGATACCGGCGGCGCGGGCCATTTGGGCCAGACGCTGTACGGTGCCTTCAATATCTTTGCCCGCCACCATCATCAGGTCTGCCATTTCGTCGATGATGACGACGATATAGGGCATGGATGTCATATCCATCTGCTCTTGTTCAAAAATGGGCTCGCCGGACTGGGGGTTGAAGCCGGTCTGCACGGTGCGCGACATCTGCTCGCCCTTGGCCAGGGTCTGCTTCAGGCGCGCGTTGTATCCATCGATATTGCGAACGCCAAGCTTTGACATTTTGCGGTAGCGGTCTTCCATTTCGCGCACCGCCCATTTCAGGGCAACAACGGCTTTCCGAGGATCTGTCACTACGGGCGACAGGAGGTGAGGAATGCCTTCGTAAACGGATAGTTCAAGCATCTTTGGATCAATCATGATCAACCTGCAGCGCTCAGGCGAAAGCCTGTAGAGCAAGGACAGGATCATCGTATTGATGCCCACGGATTTACCGGAGCCCGTTGTACCGGCAATCAAAAGGTGGGGCATGCGGGCGAGATCGGCAAAGATCGGTTCACCGCCAATATTCTTGCCAAGGGCAAAGGCTAGGTTCTGGCCGGTTTTTTCAAAGGCCTCTGAGGCCAGCATTTCGCGGAGATAGACGGTCTCGCGTTTGCTGTTGGGAAGTTCGATACCGATGACGTTGCGCCCCTGCACTACTGCCACGCGGGCCGATACGGCACTCATCGAGCGGGCGATATCATCGGCTAGGCTAATCACGCGCGAAGACTTGATTCCTGGCGCCGGCTCCAATTCATACAGCGTTACAACCGGCCCGGGTTTCACATTGATGATCTGGCCGCGCACGCCAAAATCCTCAAGTACGCCTTCGAGCATGCGGGCATTTTGTTCAAGCACTTCATCGGAAAGATCAATTGATTGCTTTGTGCTGCGTTTTGGTTCGGCCAGCAGCGTGAGTGGCGGAAACTCAAACTCAGCCGATTTTGAAAAGCGCAAATTAAGTTGGGAATCCTTCTTGATTTTTTTCCCCAGCTTTATTTCCACCGCTTCACGAGTTACGCGCGGCGCGGGTGTTTCTTCATCGGCATCAGGCTCGTCCTCTTCTTCAATTTCCGCGTAATCGTCCTCTTCCCCATCTGCTTCAGCTTCCGGCAGGGAACGGTGCGGTTCTGCTGCACTGTTACCCCGACCCAACGTGGGTTCAATGCGCTGTTTTTGGGCGGGCGCGAGCCTTGAAATAATATCACGGGATGAGGCCGCTGTTTCCGCGCGCTGCAGGCGGGCGGAACGTTCCTGCGCCCGATAGGTTCTCCAATGCATGAACGCGCTGTGGAGCAGGCGCAGCAGCTGAGCCAGAAAAATTCCAGTGGAGCGGGTTAGGTTTCCAAGAGCGCCGGTGGTTTCTGATTTGGTGAGTCCGGTGGCGCGAAGGGCTGCCCAGATGGCGACGCTGGCACACAGGGCGCCCGTGAAAAACTCCGCGAAGTCACCTTTGAGGCCAAGCGCCAGGATTGAAAGAATTCCGCCGCTGATGATGTCGCCGGAATTGCCGCCAAGCCCCGAGGCCAGCGACCAGGAAGATGGGGCTGGAAGCGTGGCAAAGGCACCGCAGGCCATAAATGTGGAGGCAAGCCAGGCCAGCATTGCCATGAACGGCCGCTCGGGACGTTCATGGCTCAGCAGGTTTACGACCCAGGCCATAGGAATGCCAATCAGCGGCAGGACGCCCAGACCCATCAGCTGCATGAGTTCGTCGGCAATGGCAGCGCCGGGGTAACCCAGATAGTTTTGTGCGATCTGGTCGGTCGCATGATTGAACGAAGGGTCTTCAACCGACCAGGTGGCCAGGGCGACCCCTATTGCTACGAGAGAAGCAAGGAGCACTATTCCAGAAATTTCAAAGAGGCGATGGCGAATGAATCGACGCAGCGCCGCTGGTATCGCGCCCTCATCGGTATCATAGGAACGGTTATAGGCCATGGACTGCTCCGTCACCCCGGAGATCAGCTCACGGGGCCATAACAAATAGTTAACGGCAGTCTGAAGGCTCATGGTTAAGGCAGGGTTAAACCGCACATAAAAAAGCGCCCCGCGAGGGACGCTTTTTCGTGGCGTTATGAGTGTCAGGAACTAGGAGTAGGCACGCTCGCCATGGGAGCCGATATCCAGGCCCTCACGCTCCTCGGTCTCCTCGACCCGCAGGCCCGTGGTGTACTTGCAGATCATGAGTGCCACATAGCTGACGACGGCGGAGAGAATGATCGCTGTCATCACGCCATAAATCTGTGCTGTCATCTGGGCCGAAAAGGAGTACTCAAGCGCCTTCACGGAGGTGTCGGTGGCCAGATAATCGGTCACGCCTACGCCGCCAATTCCCGGATTGACGAAGTAGCCGGTCAGCAGGGCGCCGAGGATGCCGCCGATGCCATGGACGCCAAAGACGTCGAGGGCATCATCGTAGCCAAGCTTGGCCTTGAGCCACACCACTGCCCAGAGACAAATGATGCCGGCAAGGAGGCCAATTACCAAAGCGCCTGTCGGGCTTACCCAACCGCAAGCAGGGGTAATGGCCACGAGACCCGCAACCGCACCGGAGACGGCTCCGAGGAGGCTGGGATGGCCACGGGTCACCCATTCACCGCCGGTCCAGGCCAGGGCCGCTACAGCGGTTGCAAGGATGGTGTTAAAGACCACCTGTCCGGTGAGGCCGTTGGCCTCGAGGTTGGAACCGGCGTTGAAGCCGAACCAGCCGACCCAGAGAAGGGCTGCGCCGATCATCGTGAACGGAAGGTTGTGGGGCGCCAGAACCTCTTTGCCAAGGCCAAGACGCTTGCCGAGAACGAGGGCGCAGACCAGGCCCGCAACACCGGCATTGATGTGCACAACGGAACCACCGGCGAAGTCGAGCGCACCCTTGTTGAAGAGCCAGCCGTTTGACGCATTGACTGCTGTGGCGTAGTCGCCAAGGACCAGGGCTTTTGCCGCGTCATCGGTTGCCGCC
This sequence comes from uncultured Aestuariivirga sp., assembly GCA_964530965.1. Taxonomy (GTDB): domain Bacteria; phylum Pseudomonadota; class Alphaproteobacteria; order Rhizobiales; family Aestuariivirgaceae; genus Aestuariivirga. Next base: position 13,005 of record CAZHCO010000314.1, read on the forward strand.
GCCAGCTTGGCGAGGAAGTCCGTGGCTGCCGCATCACCCACCGCGGCCTTGACTGCGTCGATGTTATCGGCGCTCAAGGTGAAGGCATCGGGGCCTGCCCACCACCAGACCATGTGGGCCATTGGCAGATAGGCAAAGGTGAACCAAAGTGCGAGGAACAGCAGAATGGCCGAGAACTTCATGCGTTCGGCAAAGGCGCCGACGATGAGGGCCGGGGTGATGGCCGCGAAGGTGAGCTGGAACACGATATAAGTGAATTCCGGTATGTAAACTTCCTTGGAGAAGGTCGCTGCCAGCGTATTGTAGTCCACACCCGCGAGCATGAACTTGGAAAAGCCGCCGATGAAGGCGTTGCCGTTGGTGAAGGCCAGTGAATATCCGTAGATGAACCACAGGACCGAGATCATGCAAAAGCAGATGAAAACCTGCATAAGCACGGAAAGCACGTTCTTGGTACGCACCAAGCCGGCGTAGAAAAGTGCCAGGCCCGGAATGGTCATAAGAATCACAAGGATGGTGGCGATCAGCATCCAGGCGGTATCGCCCTTATTGACGGTTGCCGCGGCAAGTGCCGGGGTTGCGGTCAGAAAAGTTGTAAGCGCAAGACCGGCCGGCAAACCGACGAGGAGTTGGCGCAATTTTGGTCGAACTGTCATTTCACTGTCCTTTGTTGAAATTGTTAGAGAGCCGCGGAGCCGGTTTCGCCGGTGCGGACGCGAACGGCGGACTCAAGCGGCAAGACAAAAATTTTGCCGTCACCGATCTGTCCGGTTTGGCCTGCCGCCTGGATTGTTTCCACAACCCGGTCAGCCATGGCTTTTTCAACGGCCACTTCAATTTTGACTTTGGGGATGAAACTCACGGCATATTCGGCGCCGCGATAAAACTCCGTATGGCCTTTCTGGCGGCCGTGGCCCTTGACCTCGGTCACTGTAATGCCCTGAACGCCAATGGCCCCCAGCGCCTCGCGGACCTCCTCAAGCTTGAAAGGCTTTATGATCGCTATAATATATTTCATTGATACATCCCTCTCGATAACCGGAAGCTGATTCTCAAGAAACGTGCCAATTAGGAACTGTTCTTAACGCATTGTTATAATTTGAGTTTTTATTTCGACTTGGGATGAGCACGGAGACGACTGCCATCTTTTTAAGCAAAAATTTGAAATTGCCTAATTTTGTCTCAGTGACGATAGCCACCTTGACTGAGAACCCTGTTGGGCGCTTTTGATAAGGCCATGGGCAAGCGGTTTGACGTTATTGTTGTGGGCGCGGCGTTAAATGGGCTGGCTGCTGGCTTGGCGCTAGGCGGGCACAGGGCCAGGCGGCCGCTTTCCCTGGCGATTGTTGACATCAGGGATCCCCGTCAAAATCTTTCGGGTGACAAGGATGCCCGTGCTTCGGCGATTACGGCCAGTTCCAAACGCATGTTTGAAGCGCTGGGCGTGTGGGACCAGGTTTCCCGGCACTGCCAAGAGATGCGCGAGATTATTGTGACTGATGGCGGCACTCCGGACAACCGGCCGGTTCTGCTGCAATTTGGAGAATCTGCGGCTTCGGCAAGCATGGTGGAGAACCACCATTTGCTCGTGGGCCTTCTCAACACTGTGGCGAAATCGCCAAACATCACACTGATTACCGGCCATGGCGTTGCCTCGCAGAGCTTTGCGCCGGGACTTGCAAAACTCACGCTTGCTAACGGCGAGCAACTTTCATCCAGTCTTGTTGTTGCCGCTGACGGCGGAAAATCAGCCCTCAGGGAGGCCGCGCACATTGATCTCGTCGGATGGTCCTATGAGCAGATGGGTATCGTTGCATCATTTGACCACGTTTTGTCCCATCATGGCCGGGCTGAGGAGCATTTCACGCCCGCTGGTCCTTTTGCCATTTTGCCGCTGCCTGGAAACCGATCGTCCATTGTCTGGACCAAGGACACGGGTGAAGCAAAACGGCTCCTGGGTTTGCCGCGAAGCGATTTTGAAATCGCTTTGCAAAATGAGATCGGCACGCATCTCGGAAAGATTGACCTGCTTGGAAGCCCGCAGGGCTATCCGCTCTCCATGTTTTTTGCAAAGGAGTTTCATGGCCCCCGCCTGGCGTTGGTTGGTGATGCGGCTCATGTCATTCACCCGCTTGCGGGACTGGGTCTCAATCTTGGTCTGCGTGATGCAGCGGCTTTGGCAGAGTGTGTGGCCGAGGCTTACGCGCTGGGACAGGATATAGGTGGCCAGTCTGTACTTGAAAGATATTCCAGTTGGCGGCGCTTTGACACAGTGGCAACGGCGGCCAGCATGGATGGGTTCAACCGGCTTTTCTCAAACGACAATTCGTTCCTGCGGATTATCCGCGATCTTGGCCTTCGCGCCACCAATCAATTGGGCAGATTGAAACAAACTTTTGCACGTGAAGCTGCGGGTCAAACGGGATCACTGCCACGGCTGCTGCGCGGTGAGAGTGTTTAGCCGCGGCTCTGTCCTGTCTTGGCGAGTTTTTCCAAATAGGCAGGCCAAATTGTTTCGTGCTCGCGGCCAAGCTTGGCCAGATAATTCCATGTGTAGAGTCCGGTGGAATGACCATCGCTGAAAATAATCCGAATTGCATAAGTGCCAATTGGCTCAAGCCTCGCCATTGAAACGTTTCGTTTGCCGAAGACAAGCTGCTCCTGTCCCGCGCCATGGCCTTTGACTTCAGCGCTGGGACTTTCAACGCGCAGATATTCCGCCTCGAGATCAAAGGACTCGCCGGTATCAAAGCGAATGTTGAGAATTCGCCCTTGTTGTTTTGACAAGAGTTCCAGCGGCCAGGGGTCAGCCATCCTTGAGTTCGCGGGCTTCGTCGGGAAGCATGATGGGAATGCCGTCGCGGATCGGATAGGCAAGGCCCGCAGCTTTGGAAATCAGCTCCTGCTTTTCTGCATCATATTCGAGACGGGTTTTGGTGACCGGGCAGACCAGTATTTCAAGAAGTTTTGGGTCTAATTTGCGGGCCTCGGACATGGGGTTCCCTTACTGCAATTTATGGCGCTTGCCGGAAAAAGATTTTGACAGGGCCATTTCGGTCAAGGCTACTAGGACATCGGCCCGGGTTTTCAAATCGGGTGCTTCCAAAAGAGCCTGCTTTTCGCTGGCGGGATAGGGCGCAAGCAGTGACAGCGTGTTGACCAGAACTTCAGTCGAGGCCGCATTGATTTCACTCCAGTCGGCACTCATGTTGTTGGCGCTCAAGTAGTCCTTGAAAGCTGTCAGAAGTGCCGGGCGATTAACCTCTGCTGCACCGAGGTCCATCACGAGGTCAATCGCAAAGGGATTAAAGTCAGCTATGACCTGACGATAGGCCGTTTTAGCCGTCAACTCGCGCTTGATGGAAAAACGGCTGATGCCGGTCAGGGTCACCAACATTCTGCCATCAGGCGTTTCCGCGTAGGAGGTAATTCTTCCCGCGCAGCCGATTTTCATCAAATCGGGGCGCTCTCCTTCGCTGCTATCGTCCTTGGGCTGAATAATTCCAATGATACGATCACCTGACAAGGCGTCTGAAAACATTTCAAGATAGCGGGGCTCAAAAATGTTTAATGGCAAATCGGCCCTTGGCAAGAGCAGAGCGCCGGGAAGCGGAAATATTGGCAACGTCTCCGGTAAATCCTGTGGCCTATGGTAGTCTTTCAAAAATTTCATCATTCCTCACGAAAAGAGAATTGCGGACAGTTTGCGGCGACCCTGCAAGGTGGCTTCATCCTTTGGCCCCCATGCCTCAAAAAACTGAACGAGTTGCTTGCGGGCCGCATCTTCATTCCAATCGCGCTTCTTACGTACAACATAAAGCAACTGGTCTGTGGCATCTGACCTCTGGCCCGCACCGTTCAAGGCCACGGCAAGGTCGAGTCGTTTTTGGAAATCATCAGGAGTGGTAGCCACACTTTTTTGCAGTTGTTCCAGCACACTTGAGTCAACGGGATGCAATGCAAGGTCGAGTGCAGCCAGTGCACTTACAACGTCGGCATTGGTCTTCCTATCAGCCGGAACGCTGCTGAGTGTTGCAGTAGCTCCATCGAGATCGCGGAGTTCGATCTGGCATTTTGCAAAATTTGCTAGGGCCACGACATGGTTGGGATCGACGCCGAGGATCTGGCCCAGAATGCCCTGGGCTTCTGCGAAATCCTTTCGCTGCATTGCCTCTTCCGCAACTTTCACGGCCGCTGCAATTTCTTCGGCCAGCGAACCCTTGGTGCCGAGCTTGTCGATGAATTGCCTGATCTGGCCCTCGGGCAAGGCGCCCATGAAGCCATCAATGGGCTGGCCATCAACAAAGGCAAATACTGCCGGGATGGATTGCACGCGCATCTGGGCAGCAAGCTGCTGGTTCTCGTCAACATTGATTTTGACGAGGCGCACCTTGCCGTTGGCCTGTTTCACGACCTTTTCAAGAAGCGGCGTCAGTTGCTTGCAGGGGCCACACCAGGGTGCCCAAAAATCAACGAGAACGGGAACCCGCTTTGAGACCTCGATGACATCGGCCATAAACCCTTTGGTATCGGTATCCTTGATGAGTTCAGCGGCGGGAACCCCTGAAGCAGCATTTTGTCCTATGATCATATCGTTCATTTTGGGCCTGCTTGATGTTTAATCTGTAAAATGGCGATTTTGACAGCAAATTACAATGCGGGATCGGCTACTGCGACAACCCGTGGTTCGTGGCCGCAGGACCTGATGAAGGCCAGCAAATCCGCCGAACGAATGGTCGTCGTGGCATCATTTTTCAGCGGATGATAATTCAGGATTTCCCTTTCCATCATATGGGCGTCAAGAATCACATTGGTTCGCGCAGTTTTATCATTGATGAGGCCAAAGGGGGTTACGGAACCGGGTTCAACACCCAGAATTTCCATCAGCAATTCGGCCTTGCCAAAGGATAGCCGCCTTGAGCCTATTTTTGCAGGGGCCGCTTTCAAGTCCACGCGCGAGTCCTCAAGACACACAATCAGCCAAAGAACGCCTTTTTCATCCTTGCAAAAGAGATTTTTGCAATGGCCACCGAGAATATCGTCGTGGACAAGCTGGGCTTCTTCCACGGTGAAGACGGGCGGGTGATTCTTTGTTGTTGTTGTTATCCCAAGGTCGGCAAATCGTTGAAAAAGCTCATCACGGCTGGCTGGCATGGTGGTCTATGGTCCCAAAAAACAAGAAGGTTGAGCCTGCTATTGCATTTACGCCAAGCTTGGGCAATAAGACGCGCCACCTCGCCGGTTTTTTCCGGCTTCGTTATTACGCTCAGCGGGCGTAGCTCAGGGGTAGAGCACGACCTTGCCAAGGTCGGGGTCGAGGGTTCGAATCCCTTCGCCCGCTCCAATTTTCCAGACACTTCCGAATCAGGAAATTTTCGTAATGAATTCATGGAGTTCATTAAACCCGTTCAACTGCTTGAAGCGTGGATGATGGGTCGGTGGCTCCACGTGTTCGAGGGTCCAGGTCAATTCATGGGGAATGAATACGCCCCAGCTGCCGGCGGCGATGGCTGGCACAATGTCTGATTTCAAGGAATTTCCGACCATGACAGCCCGCTCCGGCCCGTCACCATAACGATTAAAAATGCGCTTATAGGCCTCCGGGTTTTTGTCGCTGACAATTTCAATCCCATGGAAGAGTTCACCCAAACCGGACTGGGCGAGTTTGCGCTCCTGGTCGAAGAGATCGCCCTTGCTGATCAGGACAAGACGAAATTGCCCGCTTAAACTCTCGAGAGTTTCCCGGACGTGCGGCAGAGGCACGATGGGATGCCGCAGCATTTCGCGGCCGGCGCCAAGAATTTCCTGAATGATTGGGGCCGGGACCTGACCATGGGTTACGTCAATGGCCGTTTCGATCATCGACAGGACAAAGCCCTTGGTGCCGAAGCCATAGAACTGCAGGTTTCTTTTTTCGGCCTGCAGCAGGCGCGCGCTCAGATCGGAACCTTCGGCGTAATCCGCGAGAAGCCCAACGAAGCGGGCTTCCGTGAGCTTGAAGAAATGCTCGCTCTGCCAGAGTGTGTCATCGGCATCCAGCCCAATCATTGAGAGAGTGGTCATTTCGTCAGGTATCCAAAGCAGTACAGGTGCAGCGCCAATTGACACTTCATCGGTTTATACACCAAGTTCATTTGGGATACTCCAGTGCAGAAAATATGGATTGGCGGGGGCAATTCAATGCGTCTTGAATTCGTGATTCGAACTCTCTCCATTGGATGCCTGGTGTTGTTTCTTGCGTTGTTGCTGGGGGTTGTTGTTGGCCGCGATGACAGTCCGGGATTTACCGGCAATCTCTACCAGGCGAAAGCCATTGTCACGGGCGAGCGGGAAGAGAGGAGGCTGCCAGTTCTTGGCCAGTGCCTGAAAGACGCCTTGAAAAAAGTATCCGGCGATCCGAATATTGACCGTGACGCCCGGGTTGAAGAATTTGCAAAGCAGGCGCAGGCCTACCTCAAAGGCTTCAGCTACCACGATAGAATGGAAGGCATACCCATTCACGATGAACAGGGCACGCGCGACAGGCCCTATGACCTCACCGTTGATTTTCATCCGGATAAAATTGACGACATACTGCAGGCGCTGGGGCAAAAACCCTGGACGGCCCGCAGGCCAACAATCGTGGTGATACTTGCGGTGAGATATGAGGCCCGGTCATATCTTCTTACGGGCGACGCGGACGAGGGATTTGACCAGCGCGAATCATTCATGTCGGCGGCCTGGCTCACCGGCATGCCCATGGTCTTGCCGTCCAGCGCCACCTTGAATGAAGCCGGAATGACTGCCGAAAAACTGCCGACGGCGAGCCTTGCGGACCTCAAACGAATTGCGCGGGCAAGTGGCGGCGGGATTGTGCTGGTTGGCAGTATTGCCTGGAACAAGGGAATGCTGGGATGGAAGGGGACTGGCAGCTCCAGTCAACCGATGGGCCCCATCGCTGGCAAATTCACAATGTAAATTTCGACGCGGCATTCCGCAGTGCCATGCGCGGTGCAGCGCAGGTTCTCTCGGGAAACGGGGAACCTGAGGATGAGGTGCAATAGGCCATCCCACATGACACGAACGCGAACTCATAAACGGGCATGGTTAGTCAAGCACGTATGTCTGCTTCCGAGGCGAAAGCGGCCATTATCGGTTATCGTTGTGATGTCGTAGAAGGGCCCAGGCTGTGTGAAAACGTTATTCAAATCGAAATTTGTGGAAAATCTACCTGATTTCAGAAAATTACAATTCGCTAAAGCATTGATTTCATTGAAGCTGAAATTTTGGCGGCTCGACTTTAATTATAATTTGATCCGTTCTCTGACGTTTTCACACAGCCTCGACCCA
>CAZHCO010000315.1:0-1933 GCA_964530965.1 uncultured Aestuariivirga sp.
CGAATGGCACTGCCGGTTGTGTCGCATGAGTTTAAGGCGGCCATCGTGAGCGAGCGAGGCAACGGTCGTCACGTCCTTCGGTCTCGCCGCAGGGGATCGTGCGGCGGTGGTGTGCCGGGAGTGCGGTGCGCAGTTTGAGCCGTCCTCAGTTCGAGGTCGTGTTGAAGCGGAGCGACCGTCGGAGCGGAGCGGTGGTTCTCCCAGAGGTACGGCGGGGTCGTCACGGCCCGACGCGGGGCCGGGTGTGCAGTGCAGAGTGTTTACGTTTTCGGGCCGGCGATCAGTCTGGCTTTGGCGGTGGCGCGGAGTTCGGTGAGCAGGGCCAGCGGTGAGGGGCGGCGTTTGACCGCTCGGGGTTCGACGCGATTCGGACGGTTGGCCACGCGATGCGAGTGGCCGTTGAGAATCCGCAGCGCGACGAGACGTTCGCGGGCGCTGACGGTGACCAGCGGCGAGACGGCCGCGAGCACCCAGGTGTTGGCCAGCATCTGCAGCGACGCGGCGAAGCTCAGTTCGTGCGGTTGGCGTGTGGACGCCAGCGCCGATTGCAGCATCGACTGGCGGACGAGGTTGTAAGCCAGCAGGCCGGTCCAGAGTTCCTGTCGCACGGCCGCGGGCGTCTGGCGGCGGAGCACGTCCAGGCTCATCGTGGACTTGATGTCCCGCAGTTCAAGTTCGATCACCCAGCGGCGGCGATATAAAGTGGCGATCTCATCACGTGTATAAACATGATGGTCGAACAGGGACGTGACGACCACCAGCGACTCGGTGCGGAAGCCGGGGACGTTGACCCTCACGTCGATCTCGCGGACTTCGAGTTGCTCGGGCAGACGGTCGTAGGTCTCTTGATCCAGCCACTCGGGCTTGGCCGGTTTGGCCCAGGTGACGATGTGGTCGCGCTTGCCGAGTTGCTTTCCGCGTTGGAAGTCGGCGTCGCGCAGTTGGTGCAAGCGCGTCACGAACTCGACACCCAACTCCCGCAGCAGCGCCAGCATGAACCAGCCGCCGTAATACCGATCCGCCAGGATCAGATCGCCGCACTGCAGCTTGTCGAACAGCGTGCGGAACAGCGCGGTCTCGCCCGTTTCCTTCCCGGCATACGGTCCCATCGCCAGCGCCCGGACCATGCCCGTGGCCAGCGAGGTCAGCGCCACGGCACGCAGGATCGGGAAGCCCAACCCCTCGGCCTGAGTCGTGGGTTGCGGATACTCCGCCTGATTCGCGTCGCTATCGGCCATCGAGAACGTGGTGCCGTCAATCACCAGCGGACGGAATCCGTGCCACCGCCACTCGTCGGGAACGGTCGCCTCGCTCCGCAACGCCAAGCCCTCGGCCAGACGTTGCACCACGCCTTCCGTCACCTTGGCCCGCGCGCGACAGTACGCCCCCGTGTTCGTCGACGAGACCTCGCGTCCGAGCAACGCGTAGTACACGGCCACACGCTGCACCGCCGCCACGCACGACCGTTGCACATCCGTGAACAACGCCTGAGACAGCATCGCCCACAACGTCACTGCCGGCGTGTAGACGATTCCGTCGTCCTCCGGACGCGCGTTCGCGTCGCCGTCGGCCTCGCCGAACCAGACGCCTTCCGCGTCGAACGCCTGCTGCATGTGTTCTGCCGTCAACGCGTCGACGAAGGGCAGACCCTCGTCCAGCAACAACGACCGCCTCACAACTTCAAACGACCTGTCCGCGCCGCGCCCCGCCGATGTAAAAGACATGAGACCCTCCCTGGTCCAACTTGATGGCGCGGTCCAAGGAAGGTCTCACTGAAGGCGGAGGATAGGCCAAGCCGGTCTCACCCCCAAGCTCAATGTCTCACTCCGCCCTCAAAATCTCACCGAACCCCATCCTCCAGCATCTGCCCTCGCGCGTGCGTCCCACCGCTGCGCGCCGACCGCGCGCCAAATCGGGGCGGCAGTGCCATTCG
>CAZHCO010000316.1:0-14523 GCA_964530965.1 uncultured Aestuariivirga sp.
TGATCGCCGGGCACTTGAGGAACGGGCCGAAGTAACGCGCCCTTTCGTGGCAAAAGTCCTGTCAGATTTCTCAGCGCCGGAACTGTTCGGGGACGACTAGTGTTTCATTTACCCCCTCCACAATCCCCGCTTTCACCAAACTGTCATATGGGCCTATTATCCGTTAAATTTTAAGGATTGCCCGATGAACGAAATGCTGCCACTTGAAGCCGCCGTGACGATTGGACTGGATAATCCCCAGCGCTTCTTCAATCGCGAGCTTTCGTGGCTGGGCTTCAACATGCGGGTTCTGGAAGAGGCCCGCAACCACAGCCACCCCCTGCTGGAACGCCTGCGCTTCCTCTCCATCTCTGGAAACAACCTTGATGAGTTTTTCATGGTGCGCGTGGCAGGCCTCGTGGGGCAAGTCCGCGAGCAAATGGTGGAAATCAGTCCCGATGGCCTGAACCCGGAAGAGCAGCTTGAGAAGATACGGAAATTCGCCCAGGAACTGATGGCCGAACAGGACCGGCGCTGGTTGCAGTTGAAAAGCGAGTTGACTGAGAATGGCATCACTATTGTCAGTGAGGAGCTTCTAACGGCTGAAGAGCACAAGTGGCTCGACAACCGCTTCCTCGAACATATTCTTCCCATTGTAACTCCCATTGCCATCGACCCCGCCCATCCTTTTCCTTTCATTCTCAACCGCGGCTTCATCATCGCGCTGGAACTGAAGCGCCGGCGCGACGGCGGCATCATGAATGCACTGCTTCCCATTCCGCCACAACTTGAGCGCTTCATCCGGCTGCCTGGGTCTAGCCCGCGCTTCATTTCGCTGGAACACATGTTGCGGGTCTTCCTGCCAAAACTGTTCCCGGGCTACGACGTCCTGGGGCAGGGCCTGTTCCGCATCATCAGGGACAGCGATATCGAAATTGAGGAAGAGGCAGAAGACCTCGTGCGCGTGTTCGAGAGCGCCTTGAAACGCCGCCGCCGCGGTTCGGTTATCCGCATGGAAGTGGATGCCGATTGCCCAACGGGCATTCGCAACTTCATCGCCGACCAGCTCGACGTGAGTGATGATGTAATTGTCACATGCGAGGGCCTTGTAGGTTATGCCGACACCAAGCAACTCATTCTCGACGAGCGGCCCGACCTTAAATTCACTCCCTATATGGCGCGCTTCCCGGAGCGCGTTCGCGACCACGGCGGCGATTGCTTTGCCGCCATCCGGCAGAAGGACTTCGTAGTCCACCACCCTTACGAGTCATTTGATGTCGTGGTGCAATTCATCCTCCAGGCCGCAAGCGACCCCAACGTGGTGGCAATCAAGCAGACACTATACCGCACCTCTAATAATTCGCCCATCGTTGCGGCGCTCGCCAAGGCGGCCGAGGCGGGAAAGTCCGTCATGGCGCTGGTGGAACTCAAGGCCCGTTTTGACGAAGAGGCCAATATCCAGTGGGCCCGAGACTTGGAACGCGCCGGTGTGCAGGTCGTGTTCGGCTTTATCGAACTCAAAACCCACGCAAAAGTTTCCATGGTGGTGCGCCGTGAAGGCAGCAACATGCGGAGCTACGTTCACTACGGCACCGGCAACTACCATCCGATCACGGCCAAGGTCTATACCGACCTCTCTTTCTTCACTTGCGATCCGGCCCTTTGCCGTGACGCGGCGCGGCTGTTTAACTTCATCTCCGGTTATGCCCAGCCGGAAGATCTGGAAAAACTCTCGCTTTCGCCGATCAATTTGAAGCCTATGCTTCTGCACCACATTGAAAACGAAATCGCCCATGCCAAGGCCGGCAGGCCCGCCCATATCTGGGGCAAGTTCAATTCGCTGGTTGATCCCGGCATAATTGACGCGCTCTACAAGGCAAGCCAGGCCGGAGTGCAGATCGATTTTGTGGTGCGTGGCATTTGCTGCCTGCGCCCGGGTGTGTCGGGTCTTTCTGACAATATCCGCGTGAAGAGCATCGTCGGGCGCTTCCTTGAGCATTCGCGCATCATCTGCTTTGGCGCAGGGCGCGGCTTGCCCCACGCCAAGGCCCTTGTTTATATCGGCTCTGCCGATTTGATGCCGCGCAACCTGCACCGCCGGGTGGAAACACTCATCCCGATCGAAAACCCCACCGTGCATGAACAAATTCAGGATCAGATCATGGTGGTCAATTTCAAGGATAACCAGCAGAGCTGGAACCTGTTGGCCGATGGCTCGGCCCAGCGCGTCGTGCCTGGACCAAATGAAACGCCATTCAACGCCCACGATTATTTCATGAATAACCCCTCTCTCTCTGGACGCGGCCGCTCACTGAAAGGTAGTGTGGCAGGCGAAAACTTTGCCTCCAAGAGAAAGTCCAGGGTTCGGAAGTGAGTTGGCACAAGGGCTTTAGAACAGAACCACCGACCTATCGCCCCGTAGCCGTTGTGGACATCGGCTCAAACTCCGTTCGCCTTGTGGTCTATGACGGCCTGCGCCGCTCGCCCACGCCCGTGTTCAATGAAAAAATTCTCTGCGGCCTTGGCAAGGGCGTGGCCATCACCGGAAAACTGGCCGACAGCGGAATTGCCCGCGCCTTGGCAGCACTCCGCCGTTTTCGCGCGCTGGCCAAGCAGATCGGTGTGAAGCAGGTCTTTGCCGTGGCAACTGCCGCCGCGCGCGAGGCTTCAAATGGCCAGGCATTTATTGAGAGTGCGGAAGAGGCCATTGGCGTTGGCATCAACATTCTGACCGGCAAGGAAGAAGCGCGCTATGCTGCCCTGGGCGTGATCGCAGGCATCCCCGAAGCCGATGGCATTGTGGGTGACTTAGGTGGTGGTTCCCTTGAGCTCATTGATGTGCAGGACGGAAAACTGCGCGATGGCATCACCCTGCCGATTGGCCCATTGCGCCTGATCGATATGTCGGGCGGTTCAATCAAGCGCGCCAAGGAAATTGTTGATGAGTATCTTGAGAAAGCAACGCTCCTTGGCAATTTGAAGGGCCGTTCCTTCTATGCCGTCGGCGGCACCTGGCGAAACCTTGCCCGTCTCCACATGGCGCAAAACAAATACCCTCTCCATGTGCTTCACCACTATGCGATGACCCGGCAACAGGCCTCCGCGGTGGCCGATCTCGTGTCTGGGCTTTCTTCATCTTCGCTCAGGGATGTGCGCGAAGTCTCCCGCAGCCGGTCTGACACGCTGCCCTATGGGGCCCTGGTTCTTGACCGTTTGCTGGCTAAGGGAAAGGCGACTGACGTTATAGCTTCCGTCTACGGCGTGCGCGAAGGTCTTCTCTATTCAAAACTGCCGCGTCGCAAAATGCAGGCGGATGCACTTCTCTCATCCTGTTGGGACTTCGCCCGGCGTTACGCCCGCTCGCCTGAACATGAATTGGAACTCTGTGACTGGACCGATCAGCTCTTCGGAGCTTCTGGCTTCAAAGAAAATGAGGATGAGACGCGGCTGCGCTATGCTGCTTGCCTGCTCGCCGACATCGGCTGGCGCGCTCACCCCGACTACCGTGCAGAGCGCTCCGTAGGCATGATTTCGCAGGCCGCATTCGTTGGCATAGATCACCCCGGCCGCGTGTTTCTGGCACTCACCATATTCTACCGCTACGAAGGCGAGGACATGGGCGACGGCCTGGTGAACCTGCTCGATGACAGCCAGATGATGCGCGCCCATCTGCTGAGTTCAATATTCCGCCTCGCCTATATCCTCTCAGCCGCCATGCCTGGCATGCTGCCGCGCATTGGGCTTAAGATGGCGGAAGGAAAAACCCTGCAACTCATCCTGCCAAAAAAATTGCAGGACCTGATGGGCGAGCGTGTTGAAAAGCGCCTGGCGGCACTCGCGTCGGAAATGGGCCGCGTTGCGAAAGTCATAATTGCTTAGTTGCCGGCAGATGCAATCACCACCCGCCCATCCCTGAACCCGATCATCGCCTTGCCGTGTTTCAATTCCAGCGCCACATTGCCAAACACTTCGCGGCGCCAGCCGTGCATCAGCGGCACGTCCGCCTCATCGCTTTCAGCAACCGCCTCAATATCGGATGTATTGGCCACAAGCTTTGGCGCCAATCCTTCACGCTCGCACACAACCTTCAAGGCGAGCTTCAAAATCTCAGCCGCGGCTTGCGTCGATTCAGACGCCTCATCGCGGCCCCAATGCGCGTGGGGCAGGGTGAGCGGATCGCGCTCCAAGCCCTCCTTGACAACGCGGATCAGGCTATCGCCAATGCGTGAACTGCCCATCCCCCTTGGAAGCGCCCGCAACTGGCCGAGCGCCTCTTTGGTCTGCGGCATTTGCGTTGCGATTTCAGCGACCGCTTCATCTTTGACAATGCGCGAGCGCGGCACATTTTTTTCCTGCGCTTCCAGTTCGCGCCAGCCGGCCACGGAAATGAGAACCGCAAGTTGCTTTTTTGACTTGAGCCTGACCTTGATGCGCTTCCAGGCGTCCTGCGGCTCGGTGCGATAGGTTTCAATCGCCGTCAGAATATCCATTTCCTGAGCGAGCCATGGCTCGCGGCCATTGGCATCGAGCACAAGTTTCAGTTTTTCAAAAACCGTGCGCAGGTGCGTGACGTCGGACAGCGCATAGACAAGCTGTTTCTCCGTCAGTGGCCTGCGCGACCAGTCAGTGAAGCGCGAAGACTTGTCGATTTGTGCCTTGGCCAGCTTGCGCACGATGGCCTCATAGCTCACCTGATCGCCGAAGCCGCAGACCATGGCGGCAATCTGCGTATCGAATATGGGATGCGGTACCGTGCCCGAGAGATGCACCATGATTTCCACATCTTGCCGCGCCGCATGGAATACTTTTAGAATTTTCTCGTTGTTCATCAGCGCAAAGAATGGCTTGAGGTCCAGGCCCTCGGCCATGGGATCAATCAGGCCGTTAATTTCCGCGCCGGCGATTTGAATGAGGCAGAGGTCCGGCCAAAAGGTGGTCTCCCGCATGAATTCAGTGTCAACAGTCACGAAAGTCTCGTGTGCCAACGCCTTGCAGAGCGCCGCCAGCGCCTTTGTATCAGTAATGAGGTCCATGAAGGTTAACTCGCCAGAGTCGAGAGGCAAGGTCAACCTCAAGACGGGAATTTTGGAAGAAATATATTTTACTGTAGCAATATCAATAGGTTATATAAAACTATTGAACCAAGTTATGAAAACACCCGTTTGAAGATCGTTTCCACATGTTTCGTGTGATAGCCGAGATCGAACAGCGCCCTGAGTTCGGCGGGCTTTAAGTGGGCAGAAACTTCCTTGTCCTTCATGAGCAGATCGAGAAAATTTCCCTCGCCCCGCCACACCGGCATGGCGTTGCGTTGCACGGCGGCATAGGAGGCTTCGCGGCTCATGCCTTTCTGGGTAAGCGCCAGCAGAATGCGCTGGGAGTGGATAAGGCCACCAAGCCGGTCCAGATTGCGCTTCATGTTTTCAGGATAGACCAGCAACTTGTCGATAACGCCGGTGAGGCGCTTCAGGGCGAAATCCAGATGCACCGTGGCGTCCGGACCAATGCCACGCTCCACCGAGGAGTGTGAAATGTCGCGCTCATGCCAGAGCGCAACATTCTCGAAGGCAGGGACGGCAGCCGAGCGCACCAGTCGTGCCAGCCCCGTGAGATTTTCAGTGAGCACCGGATTGCGTTTGTGGGGCATGGCCGAGGAACCCTTTTGCCCCGGCGCAAAATACTCTTCGACCTCCAACACTTCGGTCCGTTGCAGATGCCTGATTTCCGTGGCCAGCCGCTCAATGGAACTCGCAACCACCGCAAGGATTGAGAAATACATGGCGTGGCGATCCCTGGGAATTACCTGCGTTGAAACTGGCTCCGGCGTAAGGCCAAGTTTTTTCGCCACATACTCTTCGACCTTTGGATCGATATTGGCAAAGGTCCCCACAGCACCGGAGATCGCGCAAGTGGAAACCTCTTGCTTGGCCGCAAGCAAGCGCGCACGACAGCGTGTAAACTCTGCAAAAGAAAATGCGAGCTTCACCCCAAACGTCGTAGGCTCTGCATGAATGCCATGGCTGCGCCCAATGCAAACGGAATTCTTGTGTTCCTTGGCTCGCCGCCTCAACGCCGCCAGCAGTCCGTCAATATCGGCAATCAGCAAATCGGCCGCGCGCACGAGTTGGATATTGAAGCAAGTATCGAGCACATCTGATGACGTCATGCCCTGATGCACGAAGCGCGCATCCGGCCCTACGATTTCCGAGAGATGCGTGAGGAACGCAATCACATCATGCTTGGTTTCCGCCTCGATCGCATCAATGCGCGCCACATCGAAAATGGCATCCTTGCCCAAGGCCCAGATTTTCTTGGCTGCGGCCTTGGGCACAACACCCAGCTTCGCCATGGCGTCCGCCGCATGGGCCTCAATCTCAAACCAGATGCGGAAGCGCGTCTGCGGCTCCCAGATATGGGTCATTTCAGGGCGTGAATAACGCGGGATCATGGACTACTCACTGTTTCAGGGAAAGGCTGGGTTTCAGCATAGGTGCCCGCGGACCATTTGTACCAGGCGAAATTGGCATCCTTGACATCGCCCCTAGCATCAAGCGACAGAGGCCCCAAGACCGTGTTCAGGCTATTCCCGGCCCGCAGCCATTGGCTGAGCGCCCGGCCGTCAACGCTGCGGGTTGCCGCAGCCGCCTGGGCAAAGGCCTGAACTGCCGCGTAGGCATGCAGCGTGTAACCTTCCGGGTTGTAATCCGCCGCCTTGAAGGCTTCAATCACAGTCAATGCGGAATTCGATTTTTGCGCATCCGGCGCAAATGTCACAAGCGTGCCCTCGCCAGACGTACCGGAAGTCGCCCAGAACTGCTCAACCAGAATTGCATCGCCGCCAGCAAGAATGGCCGGGGAAGCGAAATCGCGCATTTGGCGGATGATTGTGCCCGCTTCAAAGGCATAGCCGCCGATATAAATAAGCTCAACATTGGCAGACAGGAGTTTTTGAATGAGATCATTGTAGTCATTGGCGCCGGGCTCGTAGCTTTCGCGAACTCTTTCTGTAACTCCAGCGCCATTGAGCGCGGTCTTGAACATGGTGGCAAGCCCCAATCCATAAACCGAGCCGTCGTCAAGAATGGCAACGCTCTTGCCCGCATAGGCCTTGGCAATCGCGCGGCCTGCAAAGGCGCCTTGCGCATCGTCGCGGCCACACACACGGTGCACATTCCAGCCGCCTTCCTGCGTGAATATTGGACTGGTGGAGGAGGGGCTGATCATGATGATGCCCGCCGCCTCATAGATTTTTGCCGCCGCAATTGAAGAACCGGAACAATAATGGCCAGCAACCATTTTCACGCCCTTGGCCACCAGTTGATTGGCAACAGCCATCGCCTGCTTGGGATCGCAGGCATCATCTATCGCCTCAAGCACCAATTGCTCGCCGTTCACGCCACCTGCCGCATTGATGCCGGTTACAGCCAATTCAGCCCCGCGGCGCAATTGTTCACCAAGCGCCGCATATTGGCCCTTCATCGGCCCCACGGCTGCAATGAGAATTTCTGCTGAGGCTGATGCACTCATGCTGCAGAGCAAAGCAAATGCCACAATGATTTTTGCGAGTTTCGGCATAAATCCTTTTTCCGCGTCCCGGTCTCTCCATGTTCGTTCCCGCATCAAGTCAGGGGACAGCCAAGGCGAGAGATTGGCTAACTATCGCGAGAAGTTGGGCAATCTGCAATAAAAAACCCGCGTGAAGCAAATCACGCGAGTTTCCCGTAGTCGTAGAGCCGCTAAGTGCAGCGAAGGTATTGATTGGCGGCTACTGTGGCTGCTGGTAGCCGGGACCGATTACGAGCGGGCCCTCCGGCAGCGTCGACTGGTCAACGGCGCTCTTGAAGTTGGTTTCGTAACTGGCGATCACCGCGCCCGTCGTTCCGTCGAGGATGCGCAGTATCGCCTTGTACGGATGGTCCTTGACGATGCCGTCGAGATCTCCTGTCTGGAAAACATATTGCAGTTGTCCGGGCCGCGTGGGCTGTTCCACCACCTGCTCGGGCCCGCCGCCCGGCACCTCGAAGCGGGCTTCGAGCCTGCTGCCTTCAGGCAGCGGTTTCTTCTGGCGCACCACGAAGCCATAATAGTGATTGGCGGTGCGGTAGTTGAAGATGAAACCGCCGCCGACGAATTGGACATAAGCGGTCGAAGCATCGTCCTTGCAACCCAAAAGCGGGCTCGCCAGCACGAATGCCAATATTAGTCGTCGGCTCATCGTCAGGATACTCATGCTTCACTTTCGCGGCGCTGTTCATTGCCCAGCAGTCCCTCCGGCTTCAGGGTCAGGATCAGGATGATGATACCGAATGTGGCGACATCGCGGTAGGCCATTGGAAACGCCGCGGTCCAGACCGTTTCCACAAATGCGAGAAAAATGCCGCCGGCGATGGCTCCGCCGATAGTACCGAATCCGCCGATGATGGCGGCGAACATGGCCTTGAAGCCGAGCACCAGTCCCATGGCGAAGCTGACTCCACCATAGGCCACCGCGATAGTCCATCCGGCGATGCTTGCAAGAATGCTGGCCGCCACAAAGGACCACTGGAAAACGGCGCCGGTATTGACGCCCGACAATTGCGCCAGGAGCGAATTCTGCGACGTGGCCCGCCACAGGCGCCCTACGGCGGAGTAGCGCATCATCAAAAGCAACCATGCGATTGCGCTAACCGCGGTGGAGATCACGGCGAGCTGGGTGTAGCCGATCTGCACCGGAAACACGCCTCCCGCAAGCGCGATTCCGCCGCTGAACAGGGGTGGTAACCATTGGTCGCGCGCATCCGATTGCAGGCGCATCACTTCCTGCAGTACGATGGACAATCCGATCGAGGCAATCATCACGGTTTGGCCCGGGGCCCGGATGATGGGAGCAAAGACAAGAGCATGGCTGAGGCGACCGAGGGCGGCGGCTGCTGCCATGCCGGAGAAGAGAGCGATAGCCATGACGGCGATGCCATCCTGGCCGTCGAGCAGGCCCCAGAGCGCCGCATAGACCGCGGCGAAGGCACCGTAAGTGGCAAAATCGCCGAAGGATAGGATGATCCTGTTGGTGATGCCCTGCAGAAGGGCATAAGCGGTGGCCAGCGTCACATAGAAACTCGCCAGCACGAGGCTGTTGATGGCCTGCTGCAGCCAATAGCCGGGAATAACAGTAAAGATTTCCAAGACAAGACCTGCGAAAGAGCCCCGCCTGACCATACACCAGCCAAAGCCGCTAGGTAAGCATGAAGCTGCGTCTCGGAAGGATATTGGGAATAGGCGCTGATGCAGATGATAATTAAAAAGCCCGCGCGAAATAAATCACGCGGGCCTCTTCTTAAAGTCGTTCAGCCTATTGCAGCGAAGTATCTTCCGTATACTTGCCGTTGGAGAACTTGAACCAGACGTATTTGGCGTCATTCACGTCGCCCTTTGCGTTAAGCGACAAATCGCCAAGCACGGTCTTGAAGGTATTGCCGGCACGCAGCCATTCGGCAATCTTCTTGCCATCGGTTCCCTTGGTGGCTGCTGCGCCCTGGGCCCAGGCCTGGATCGCTGCATACTCATACAGCGTGTAGCCCTCCGGATCGTAGCCAGCGGCCTTGAACCTCTCGACCACGTCCTTGGCGGCCGGGTTGTTGCGGGGCTCTGGAGCGAAGGTGAAAATCATGCCTTCACCGGCAGGGCCTGCGATCGTCCAGAATTCGTCGGTATTGAACGCGTCTCCCGAGATCATCTGTGAGGCCATGCCCTGTTCGCGCATCTGGCGCAGGATAAGACCACCTTCCGTGTGATAGCCGCCGACATAGACGGCCTCGATGCCAGCATCCTTCATCTTGGAGACAAGCGCAGTGTAGTCTTTTTCACCGGCGGTATAGGACTCATTCAGAGCCTCCGTCTGACCGGCCGCATTCAGCGCCTTGCGGGTCTCATCGGCGAGGCCTTTGCCATAGGGCGACTTGTCGTCGATGATGGCGATCTTCTTGCCAGCGTAATGCTTGGCCAGGAAGTTGCCAGCGACAAGGCCTTGGGCATCGTCACGGCCGCAAACGCGATGGGTGTTCCACAGGCCACCCTCGGTGTAGAGAGGGTTGGTCGAAGCGCCGGTGATCTGGATGATGCCTTCCTCGGCATAGATCGCCGAAGCGGGGATCGACGAGCCAGAACAGAAGTGGCCGGCCATGAACTTGATGCCTTTCGACACCATCTGGTTGGCAACGGCCACGGCCTGCTTCGGATCGCAGGCGTCATCGCCGATTTCAAGCGCGAGCTGTTCGCCATTGACGCCGCCGGCGGCATTGATGTCGGCCACTGCCATTTCGGCACCGCGCTTCAATTGCTCGCCGAAGGCTGCGTACTGGCCGGTGATCGGGCCGGCCACGGCGATGGTAATGTCCGCCAGGGCCGTGGAGGCCGAAAGCGCGGCGGCGAAGCCGAGGGCAACGCCCGACAACAAATACTTCTTCATATGGTAACTCCCTTGGAATTTATGACCGTAAGGTCTTTCGGGGTTTGCTCACCCCTTGCGCGGAATATAGGCCCAAAGGGATACCATTGGAAAGGGCCAAAACTAGCCATTTCCAAATTCATGGGGCGGATTTGGCTCTCCAGGACAGGGGGCCGGACCGCTCGTAGGCCCATGGATACTGGTTGACCATCTGGTTAACCATCGTGAGCCGGTAGCCAAGCAAAGTTAAAGCAATAAGGACCGCTGTGTCGGTGATGAAGTAGTGGAGCGAAAAGAGTTCGCCATTGAACAAGGCATAGTGGAAGAAGCGGAGCGCCAGTCCCAACAGGATCATGTAGGCGGCTGGCATCCACCACGGCCGCCATCGGGAGGCCAGGTTGCGGCCCGCCAGGTAAGCGGCGCCTCCGCCTATCACCACCGTCATGATGAGAAAAACCGACAGCGTGTCTTCGACGAAAAGCGACATCGTTCAATGGCTCCCTTCGAGATAGGCGGCGCGGATTTCGGGGCTCGCCAGAAGCTCTTTGCCCGTGCCGGACATGGCGATGTTGCCGTTCACCATGACATAGGCGCGGTGCGCGAGCTTCAGGGCATGGAAGGCATTCTGCTCGACCAGGAAGACGGTCATGCCTTCTCTCTCGTTCAAGTCCTTGATCGCGGCGAAGATCTGCTTGACGAGGAGAGGTGCCAGGCCCAGCGACGGCTCGTCGAGGAGCAGGAGCCGGGGCCTTGCCATCAGGGCGCGGGCAATGGCCAGCATCTGCTGTTCGCCGCCCGAAAGTGTGCCGCCGCGCTGGTTGCGGCGCTTTTCCAGGATAGGGAACAGGGTAAAGGCACGGGCCAGATCGGCGTCGAAGAATTTTGGATCGCTGACTGTGGCGCCCATCTGCAGGTTTTCTTCAACGGTCATGCGCGGGAAAATGCGGCGCCCCTCCGGCGATTGCGAAATGCCGAGGCTGACGATCTCGTGGACCGGCATGTTGGTGATGTCGTGGCCATCGAAGGTGATGGTTCCGGTGCGGGCCCGCGGTGTGCCGCAAATGGTCATCATCAGCGTCGATTTTCCGGCGCCGTTCGAGCCGATGAGGGTCGCGATCTCGCCCTTCTTCACATCGAGGTTAATGCCTCTCAAGGCCTGAATTTTGCCGTAGAAGGTTTCGACGCCGCGAACCGAGAGGAGGGCGTCGCTCATTTGCGGCCTCCCTTCTTGCGGGCGGGCGATTTTTTCGCCGCCATCTTCTTGCCGGCCGGTTTTTTTGCGGCGACCGCCACGGCGCGTTCGACCACAGCCTCGGCTTCGTCCTCGTCTTCAACGCCGAGATAGGCGCGGATGACGGCCGGATCGTTTCTTATCTCGGCGGGTGAACCATCGGAAATCTTCACGCCATAATCGAGCACCACGATGTGGTCGGAAATTCCCATCACTACGCTCATGTCGTGTTCGATGAGAAGAATGGCGATCTTCTGTTCATTGCGGATATTCAGGAGGAGGCCGTTAAGGTCTTCGGACTCGCGCGGGTTAAGGCCGGCGGCGGGCTCATCAAGACAGAGCAGCACGGGCTTCGTGCACATGGCGCGGGCAATCTCAAGGCGGCGCTGGTCGCCATAGGGCAATTCGCCCGCAGCATCGTCGGCGCGGTCAACGAGGCCCGCCTTCTCCAGCCAGTACTCGGAAAACTCGATAGCCTCGCGGTTGGCGCGGGCATAGGTGGGGGAATTGAAGATGCCAGTGACGGTAAAGCCTGAAGCCCGCATCAGGGTATTATGCTGTGCCACCATCAGGTTTTCCAGAACCGTCATACCGGCGAAAAGCCGGATGTTCTGGAAGGTGCGCGCCACCTTGGCCCGCTGCGAAATCCGGAAATCGTCCATGCGCTCGAGCAGGAACTGCTTGCCATCTTCATGGGTGAGGATGATGCTACCTTCGGTGGGCTTGTAGAAACCGGTGAGGCAGTTGAATACCGTGGTCTTGCCGGCGCCGTTGGGGCCGATGATCGCCGTTATTTCATTGCGGGCGGCAATAAACGAGAGATCGCCGATGGCGGTGAGGCCGCCGAAGCGCATGGTAAGGTGTTCGACGCGCAAAAGAGCGTCTTGTCCGGAGGCAGCCATCAGCCATGCCCCTCGGCAACGAGATCGGTGGATATGGCTTTCTTTTCCTTGAGCACGACCGAGGGCTCGCGCCGGGTCACGAAGCCGCGCGGCTTCCAGCGCATGATCAGCACCAGCGCGGCGCCGACGGCGAGCATCCGGTATTGTACGGGATCGAAGCCTGCGGGCATGACGGCCTTGAGGAAATTCAGCTCACGGAACACCTCGAAGGCGCCGATGATGACGATTGCGGCGACGACGACACCGATTTGCGAACCGAGCCCGCCAAGCACGACGATTGCAAGGACGATGAAAGATTCCAGGAAGACGAATGATTCAGGGCTGACGAAGCCTTGGCGTGTGGCAAAGAAGCTGCCGGCAAACCCTGCGAACATGGCGCCAATGGCGAAGGCCGTGAGCTTGGTGCTGGTGGTGTTGATGCCGAGCGAGCGGCACGCAATCTCGTCTTCGCGAAGGGCCTCCCAGGCGCGTCCCACCGGCAGCCGGCGCAGGCGCATGGTCACGAAATTGGTCAAGAGGGCGAGCACCAGGATGACGTAGTAGAGGAAGATGATGCGGTGGATGGGTTTGAAGTCCAGCCCAAAAAATGCCGCAAAGCCGCCTTCGCCTTCGATAAATGGCAAGCCAAAGAAAGAAGGGCGCGGAATGTTGCCGATGCCGGCAGGGCCGCCGGTGAACTCAGACCAGTTGATGAGGATGACACGGACGATTTCGCCGAAGGCGAGCGTCACGATGGCGAGATAGTCGCCGCGCAGGCGTAACACTGGAAAGCCGAGGATCACGCCCCATAGCGCCGCGAGAATGCCTGCGATGGGCAAGGTAATGAAGAAAGCCCAGGGAACGATGCCGTCGCCGAACCAGGCGGGCAGGTATATCGTCGCCAGCAGCGCATAGGCATAGGCCCCGACGGCATAGAAGGCGACATATCCCAGGTCGAGCAATCCGGCCAGCCCCACGACGATGTTCAATCCCCAGCCGAGCATGATGTAAGTGAGGATGAGTATCGCCAGATCGACGACGCGCCGGTCGACACCGGGAATGAAAGGGAGAACTATCGCCAAAATCAGGAGGGCGGGGGCAACGTATTTACCAAAATTCATGGCCGGCAAGGCAGATGCGGTAGTTGCCTTCGATGGTCTGGCCTGCGGTTTGTTCCACACCAGCAAGTGGTATGCGAGACGGCCTGCGGCGGCGATGGCGGCAAACACCGCAACCAGGCCCCAGCGCTGCTCCAGCGCCAGGCTGCCGGAGATGGCGAATGTCTTGAGGCCGAGAATGGGGCCGAGGATAACGAAGGCGAGGATTGCAGTGAACAGAACGTCTTTGGCGATGGCGGCGATTTTAAGTGGCCGGGCCTCAGTCTTCACATCATTGGATTTCGCGGCAGTGGCCATGACGCGTTAGACCTTTTCGATTTCGGGTTTGCCGAGAATGCCCTGGGGCAGAAAGATTAAAACTGCCGCCAGCATGGCGAAGGCGGCCACGTCCTTGTACTCGATGGTGAAATAGGCCGACCAGAAGACCTCGATCAAACCGATGATCAATCCGCCGATCATCGCGCCGGGGATGGAGCCGATGCCACCGAGAACCGCCGCCGTAAATGCCTTGATGCCGGCAAGGAAGCCCACGTAGAAGTCAGTGACGCCGTAGTAGAGAAAGAACATCAGGCCGGCGACGGCAGCGAGCGCCGCTCCCATGATGAAGGTGATGGAGATCGTCCGGTTGATGTCGATGCCGAGCAGCGAGGCCATTTTCATGTCCTGCTCGCAGGAGCGCTGGGCCCGGCCAAGGGATGTGCGGGTGATGATGGCGGTGAACAGGGCCATCAGAATGAGGGTCGTGATGATGATGAAAATCTGCATGTTCGAAAGGCGGACGATGAATTCGCCTTGGGCGGCCGCGCGGCTCATGATTTCGTAGCCGCCAGTGACGATGGGCTGGAGGGGCTTTGGCCGGCCATCCTGGGCGATGCGGACGAATTCCTGGAG
>CAZHCO010000317.1:0-25160 GCA_964530965.1 uncultured Aestuariivirga sp.
CCAGAAGAAGGATGGTTCGACATTTCCGGTGGAACTCGCAATTGGTGAAGCAAGAATTGGCGAGCACAGGCTTTTTGCCGGTTTTATCCGTGACCTTAGCGAACGGCAGCAGATCGAGCAGCGCGTGCATGAGCTCCAGGAGGAACTGGTCCATGCATCAAGGCTTGCAAGCCTTGGCGAGATAACATCAATGGTCGCTCACGAGGTCAATCAGCCGCTGTCCGCATCAGGCACTTACCTGGAAGTTGCGCGTGAGCTTCTGGCCTCGGAGCAGGGAGACGACCGGGCCCGCGGCCTTAAATCGATCGAACAGGCCGCCGCACAGATCCGGCGGGTAGGCGAAACGGTGCGGCGCATCCGGGAATTTGCCACGAAAAAAACACCAGATCTGGCGCTTGAAGACGTTAACCGCATCATTGAGGAGGCCAACGCGATTGCCTCTGTGGGCTCAAAGGCGAAGCATATTCGTACCATATTCGATCTTTCTCCCGCGCGACCGCAAACGAGGGTGGACCGCATCCAGATACAGCAGGTGATCATGAACCTCGTCCGTAACGCAATCGATGCGATGACTGATTACGACAAGCGCGAACTCGTCCTGCAGTCGCGGGTCAACGAAGCGGGCCTGATTGAAATCAGTGTCTTGGATTCGGGACCCGGTGTTGCGGAAGCCGTCGCAAAACGCTTGTTTACGCCTTTCATGACCACAAAACGGGACGGCACCGGACTGGGCCTTGCAATTTGCCGCACCATCGTCGAAGCCCATGGCGGCAGGTTGTGGTACGAAAAAAGCCCCTTGGGCGGGGCTGCATTTAAGTTTACGCTGCCGGCCAGCCCCGGAAATGATATGAAACCGCATGCAGACGTCTGAGATTGTCCATGTGATTGATGATGACGAGGGCGTGCGGGAAGGGCTTTGTGCTCTCCTCGAAGCTAAAGGATTTACGGCGCAACCTCATGCCTCATGTGAGGAATTCCTGAACCGCTTTTCTGCCGATGCGGCGCTTTGCATTGTTGCTGATTTGCGATTGCCCGGCATGGGTGGCCTCGATCTTCAGGCTCATCTGCTTGCGAAAGCGGTCAATTTGCCATTCATTGTGATCACCGGCCATGGCGACGTATCAAGTGCAGTGCGAGCGCTCAAATCAGGTGCGGCGGATTTTATCGAGAAACCAATTGACGGAAAACTGTTTATTGCAGCCATTGAAAGGTCAGCCTTGGCGCGACGTGCTGCCAAGGCGCGGCTGCAAGTGGCCGGCTTGGTCCAGGAGAAGATTGCCGCACTTACGCCACGCGAGCGCGATGTGTTGCGCCACCTCGTCGAAGGCAACCCCAACAAGATCATCGCTCACCAGCTAAGTATCAGCCCCCGCACCGTGGAAAACCATCGGGCGAGACTGATGGTTAAGATGCAGGCCGAAAGCGTAGCGGAGTTGGTGCGAATGGCCCTGGCCGCCGGGATATCGGCCAAGGCGGGCACCTAGCTGTGCGGAGGCGGGCATAGGTGTTTTCCCGGACTGGAAATTGCAATCAGGCTGCCGGATAATCTTCCGCCATCGGACAATTCCATTGAATTTTGTTGTTCGAAAGCAGGGCGCGTTGGGACTATCGCATGGCATCATTCTTTCCAAAGCCATTGGTTTATATTGTCGATGATGATGATGCCGTTCGGGATTCGCTTGACGCCTATCTGACGCTCAAAGGTATGAATGTGGCTGTTTTCGGCTCGGCACAGGAATTGCTGGGCCACGAGGATGTCTTGCCAAATCTTCTCATTATTGATGTCAATATGCCTGAAATTGATGGTTTCATGCTGCTTGAAACACTGCGAAATCGCGGCCACAGCGCGCCCGCCGTACTGATCACCGGCCTTGGCGACCCCGATACGCGCGCACGGGCCGAACGCGCAGGAGTGGCGGCATTTTTCGACAAGCCCATCGATCCGCCAGTTTTATTCTCCACCCTCACTCAACTGCTCATGGAAGCGCGTGCCTGAATCTGATTGAGTGAAATTGCTCAGATGCTTTCTTTGGATATTGTTCAGCGCTCCGTCTTTTTCGAGCTGGCCTCCAATAGCTTTCTATCGGTCTAGCGAAGCGCCCGGAGCGCGTTCAGAATGACCGCCACATCAATCACTTCTTGAAACAAAGCGCCTTCGACGACCTCAAGGTAGCCGAATGCTGCAGCTACCATCGCCCCGAGCGAAAGCGCGAGCCCGACATAGACGCTTTGCAAGGCAATTCTCCGGGATCGTTTGGCGATTTCCACTGCCTCGGCTATCCGTTCGAGACTGTCAACGAGCAGCACTGCATCAGCGGACTCGGCCGATGCAGGCGAACCACGCACCCCCATGGAGATGCCGACATCGGCCGCGGCAAGGGCTGGCGCGTCGTTGACGCCGTCACCGGCCATCAGCACTACGCCATTCGCTCGCTCGGCGATAACGACATCGACCTTCTCGCGTGGCAGAAGCTCGAACTGAATGTCATCAAGGTCAAGCTGGGAAGCGATGGTCTCGACCACGGCGCGCTGGTCGCCGGAGGCCAGTACAATACGGCCGAAACCAGCTTCGCGCAGCCGTGTCAGGGCACGTCCGGCGTCGTGGCGAAGCGCGTCTGCCAGAATTAGATGACCACTTAAATGACCGTCGATCGCCACCGCAACGATGACTGACCCAGGCGAAGCGATGGGCTTTTGCAAGGCGCGGAGCTTGAGCTTCCGGCGTACGAAGTCGCTGCCACCAACGATAACCCGCTTGCCATCGACCTGTCCTTCAATGCCCGAGCCACCCGTTTCTTTAGCGTGAACCGGCATGCTGAGGGTTAGGCCACGCCCAGCGGCTGCCTCGACAACGGACGCGGCAATGACATGCCCGGAAGCCTGGTCGAGAGAGGCAGCAAGGCGGAGAATCTCATCGGCCTTGCGTCGGCCAGACACACGAACATCGATAAGTCTGGCGCGCCCTTCGGTGAGCGTCCCGGTCTTGTCAATGACCAGCACTGAGGCGCGTGCCAAAGTCTCCAGCACGGGGCCGCCCTTGACCAGCACGCCACGTCGCGCGGCCTTGCTGATCCCAGATATGATAGCAACTGGAACGGCCAGAATAAGTGGGCATGGCGTAGCCGAAACCAGCACCGCAAGCATCCGCAAATGCTCGCCGCTCATAGTCCACGTGCCGCCCGCAAGAAGTACTGTCAGTGCTAGAAACCACAAGGCAAAACGATCGGCAAGCCGGACCATGGGTGCCTTTGCTTCCTGCGCCGCCTGCACCAGACGCACGATGCCCGAGTAAGTGCTCTGCGCTGCGGATCGAATGGCGACTAAGTCAAAGGCCGTATCGAGGCTGGATGACCCGCTCAGAACTTCGTCACCGACATTGCGGTACACCGGAACAGATTCGCCCGTGAGGATGGATTGGTCGAGAAGAGCTTTACCGCTTATCACCTTGCCGTCGACAGGCACAATCTCTCCCTGGCGCACCAGGATGCGGTCCCCCGGCACAAGCTCCTCGATGTCCACTTCGGCAAGTTGCCCGTCGAGATAGCGAAGTGCCCTCTTGGGCGCGCGGCCAAGCAACATGTTCATTTCTGAGCGGGCCCGCGCTTCGGCAAAATCTTCCAGTAGTTGGCCACCGGAATACATCAGGGAAACAACCGCCGCGGCAAGCGTCTCGCCGAAATAAAGGGCTCCTGACATTGATAGGGCCGCCACAATGTCGAGCCCGAACTCGCCCCGCCGCAATGAGGTGAAGATTTCCCAAACTAGAAACAGGAGGACGATTGCAGCGGCAACGCCCCACGCAGTGTGCTGCCACGCACCCGCGCCAACCAAAGGTGCCATGAATCCCGCCGCTAACCCGGCAGCAGAAACAATAACCAACAGCAGCTTGAGACGGCTCAGCACATCACAACCTTCAACTCCAATCCACCAGGCGACCGGACTGTTGAAGATGAATTTGCAGCCTTATGCATGCACTGGCAAGGCTACAACATTGATGTCAATCAACTGCTCATCGAACATTTTGCCATAAAATGGTAGAAATGGATGCAGAACAACAAGTGAGGTTGAACAAATGCACTGGTCGCTTACAGTTGGGCGGATAGCAGGAACAGCAATCCGCATTCACGTCACTTTCCTTTTGTTTTTGCTGTGGATCGCTGCCAGCGACTATATGAACGGCGGTTTCGAGGCGGCAAAGTCGTCGGTTGTTTTTATCTTGCTAGTTTTCGCTTGTGTTGTGGCCCATGAATTCGGGCATATTCTCACAGCAAGAAATTTCGGCGTAAAGACACCCGAAGTTACATTGCTTCCTATCGGCGGCGTCGCCAACATGGAGCGCGTTCCGGAAGAACCCTGGCAGGAGCTGTTAGTCGCCATTGCAGGGCCGATGGTCAATGTGGCGATTGCGGGCGTTCTTATTGTGGCCGGTGGTTTTGCTGTCGCAGATCTGCAGTCCATCGATCTGGAGAAGGCCTCCATGATTCAGAGCCTAGCTCTCATAAACATCTCGCTGGTCGTCTTCAATTTAATACCCGCTTTTCCGATGGATGGGGGCAGGGTGCTGCGGGCCCTGCTGGCCATGCGGCTAGGGCCGCAGCGGGCAACCGAGATTGCCGCCAAACTCGGGCAGTTTTTTGCTTTCCTCTTCGTTGCCGCGGGATTGTTCCTGAATCCAATGCTTGTCCTTATTGGCATGTTCATTTACATCGCCGCGGTATCGGAACGTCAGGCCAACGCCCTGCGCTGGTTTGCGCAAGGCCTCACCGTAGCAGAAGGCATGGAGCGATTGGTGCGCAGTTTTTCTGCGAATGCCCTGCTTTCCGAGGCGGTGGAAGCCCTGCTTGCCAGTTCCCAGCGAACCTTCCCTGTCATAGACGAGATGCAGAAGCCGGTTGGCCTGCTTGATCGCGACGACCTGGTGCTCGGTCTCAAGGAAAAGGGGTCTGATGCACCGGTATCCTCGGTCATGCGAAAGCCAGCTGTGACCAATGTTACGGGGTCACTCAACGATGCCGTTATGGACATGAATCGGCAAGGTCTCCGTTCCCAGATCGTCGTGGATGGTAGCGGCCGTCTTGCCGGCATGCTGACGATCGAAAATGTGGCAGAGATGATGATGATCCACACCATACGGCCCGAATGGAAGTTTGCACACCAAGCGAAGTGAGCAAATTGCTGGCAGATTTCCAGCAGTATTCATTGATCCGCATCAATGCAGATCTCCTATGCACCGGTAGGATTTCCACTTGGCAGTCGAAATTTGAAATGGAGCGCTGATAATGGTTTTCAAGACAATCCTGGTCTCCCTTAACGATGTGCAGCGCGCGGAGGCGATGATTGATGCAGCAGCGCTAATTGCCAACACTTGCGATGCCCACCTCATCGGCTGTTATGTCATTCCAGCCATCAGGATCTATCCTGAGGTAGGATTTGCCGCGCCGCCTGCAGTTGATGATACGCGGCAATAATATTTCAAAACCAATATTTCGATTGTGAAAGAGCGCTTTGAGTCGAAATTGCGAAAGGATGGACTGAAGGGCGAATGGCGAACCGTGAACTCGTTTTACACAGAGATAGCTCCAAGCTTGATGGTACATGGCTGCGCGGCCGATCTCATTGTGGTGAGCCAGATCGCTGAAAATCCAGGTGCAGAAATCGAACAGGGACTTGTCGAACACGTAGTTATGGAAAGCGGCAGGCCCGTATTGATAATTCCCCAGAAGGGTTCTCTTGCAGAGATAAAATCTGTTGTCGTTGGATTTAATGAAACGCGCGAGGCAACACGCGCGTTGTTCGACGGGCTTCCATTGTTGAGAAGCGCCGGGGATGTGCGTGTTGTATGGGTTGACCCGTACAAGGAACGGAGCGTAGCCGGTGAAGTGCCAGGTGCCGAGGCCGCAGAGGCGCTTGCCCGCCATGGCATAAGGGCAACTGCTGAGGGGCTTGCCGCTGGAGGTGTCAATGCTGGCGAGGCGCTGTTGCAACACGTCAATGATCTTGGCGCGGAACTCCTTGTTATGGGAGCCTATGCCCATTCACGCATGCGCGAGTACATATTTGGAGGCGCTACTGCGCATGTATTGGCGCATGCGAATGTTCCAGTGCTGATGTCTCACTGATGATTACTGGTCTCATGCATTCACTGCCTAATGGGACATTAGAACCGGCAGCGTGCTTTCCCGCAGCATCTCGCGGGTGACGCCGCCAAGTACAAGTTCGCTCCAGCGGGAGCGGCCGTAGGCTCCTTGGACGATCAAGCTTGCGTCGATCTTGGCGGCGTGCTCCATGATCAGGCTGGCCGCCGAACCTCCGTCGAACGTTAGGATGCTTACACCAATTTGCTTGCCAAGGTAGGAAAGCATCGGCGCAAGCGTATTCGCCGCCGGAACTTCCTGTAAATTCTTCTCGCCAGTTACGGTTACAATCTCAATGGTCCTCGCCAGTCGAAGCAACGGCATCGAATCCCACACCGCGCGGGCCGCACTGGTACTGCCGTCCCAAGCTATCAGAACATGCTCGAAAGAAATCGATGAGGAATAGCCATTAGGCATGACAAGGACAGGCCTGCCACTCTCGAAAAGAAGAGGCTCGATTAAGGTACCTCCAAGAAGTTCGCCGGGAATACCTGCTTCGGCATACGCCAGGCCATGAACCCGAGCCCGGTTCGCAAATCGGCTTTTGATTTGACTGAGATCACCTTTCAATATTTCTGTGTGGATGGTTGAGCCGGAACTGCGGGCAAGGTCGGCTATTCTATCGCGCATCGCTGCGGCCGAATCCTTGCGGCGCTTGTTCTCGTTGCCGATAAGGCCCTCGACGGTCGCTGAACTCAGCAAATTAGGTAGGGTGATTTGCAACGCTCCGATGGCGATGGAAAGCTGGGCATCGATTTTGGCGGCAATGGCAATTGCCGAATTTATCGCGTTTAGTGGCTGCGCAGAAACGTTGCTGGGGGCGATTAGGCCATAAAAAATCGGAAACAGCATGGTGATGTTCCTTAAGAAGCACACCCCTCACCTAGAGCATCTTGCTGCAGAAACCTTTGACCTATATCAACTACGGCCCGCAAATGGCACGCCATGTTCTCCAAATGGGCCAGAGGAGAAACACATGACACGTTTGCTTAACCAAAGAAGTGCGAATTCAACCCGCCGGGGTTTTCTGAAAACGACAGCTGCCATGACACTCGGAAACGCGGCTTTGGCCGGGGCGGCCGGACTGGAACGCAAAGTATTGAAGCAGCGGCAGCTACACCCGACGTCTCAACCCTGCCACGGGTCCCCGCCGTTTCCGCCGGAGCATGATCAGGCGGCAGTGGGTGTTACGAGGTATCGTGTGCTCTACGTGTGCAGTAAGAGATGGTGAGTTCAGTGAAGTGGTGTGAAATGCTCTTGGGAATTGGTCAGGCTGCACTCTAATTGGCCGTTCCTCAGAAAACTGCGCGCTCATCATCGCCTATATGTCCGGATTTGAAATCTCGATGTTCGCGATGTGCTCAATACCGCAGCCGGTCACCAGTCTCGCCATCAAACAGATAGATGCGGTCCTTGAGGAATGTGAAGGCGATCGGCGAAAAAGGCCCCTATGAACCAGTCTGGTCCATAGGGGAGGGTGGTACTCCCGCAAGTCCTGATTTCGCCAATGAGCAGCAGAAGCGTATCAAGGCAGTCACCGCCGTTGCAGCAGGTACGGAATTGCCCGTTTTCTATGGCGGCAGCATGAACCTGCAGAACTGCTGCGACCTTGCAAGCCAGTCTCACATTGACGGGCTTTTCATCGGGCGCTCCGCGTGGAATGCTAAGGACTTTATTGGTATCATCGAAGCCGTAACCTTGGCTCTGGGAGAACGATCATGAAAATAGCCCTTGGTGGCGACAGCGCTGGAAAGCCACTCATCGATGTGATCGAGGCCCATCTCAAATCGAAGGCAAACCATCAGGTTACCAATCTCAGCCAACCCGGTTTCTACGCGGACCTTTCAGCTAACGTCGCCAACGCGGTAAAGGAAGGCAAGTATGAGAGAGCCATCCTATGCTGTGGCACGGGAATTGGCGTCTGCATATCGGCCAACAAAGTATCTGGCATCCGTGCCGCTCTCACTCACGATACCTATTCCGCTGAACGCGCCGCAAAATCCAACAACGCACAAATTATTACCATGGGCGCACGCGTTATTGGTCCCGAATTGGCCAAAGCCATTGTCGATTCCTGGCTGGCCTCGGAATTTGACCCAAAGGGCTCATCCGCTGCCAATGTCGACGCCATCAATAGGCTGGATGACCGCGAAAACACAGTTTTTCACGCATAGATTTTGCCGTGCGCCCATGATGGATAGGCATGACACTGCAATGAAATCAATGCGTTAGAAACCGCCGTGCGCGCTACGTGCGCGGTAAGCGACAGTGCATTGCGTGAAGTAGCGTGAGAAGCTCATGCGAAGAACCAGCATTTTCGGTGCCGAAAAATAATCTGCCAATAGGCAATACTCAGCCTGCGGTTTTTTGTAATACTTGGCATTCAGTTTAGTCAAAGAACGCAGCTTTGGTAGCGAAGCGGCGGCCTGTCCTGGTATTGGGGCGTGTTGAGCAATGAGATATGTTGAGCTTGCTGGCGGTGAAAAAGTCCCGGCCCTTGGTCTTGGGACATGGAAAATAGGTATCGGGGACAGTGACGAGGCGGCTCAACTGCGCGCCCTCCAAACAGGCATCGCCCAAGGGATGACACTGATTGACACGGCGGAGATGTATGGCGACGGCCGTTCGGAACAGCTGGTTGCCAGGGCGATAGCCGGCCAGAGGGACAAGGTTTTCGTCGTGTCAAAAGTGCTGCCACAAAACGCAAGCAGGCTGGGCACGATCAAGGCCTGTGAGGCCAGCCTCAAGCGGCTCAAAACTGATGTTCTCGACCTCTATCTGTTGCACTGGCGCGGTTCATATCCGTTGCCGGAGACGTTTGCAGCGTTTGAAGAATTGCGGGCTGCAGGCAATATCAGACATTATGGCGTCAGCAATTTCGATGTCGATGATCTCGACGAATTGAATAGATTGGTTCCCGAGAATGGCAATGCGGCCAATCAAGTGATGTACAATCTGTCCGACCGCGGCATCGAATGGGATCTCTACCCAAGGTGCCAGAAGGATAAAATAACAGTCATGGCCTACTGTCCGCTGGGGCAGGGCCGTTTGATCGACAATCCCGGTATTGGGCCCATTGCAAGGAAGCACAACGTTACAAATGCGGCCATCGCACTCGCCTTTACCCTGAGACTGCCTGGCATAATTTCAATTCCCAAGAGCAGCCATGAGAAACGGATATTGGAAAATGCAGCTGCGGCCGATCTTGTCCTTGATGAAGAGGACCTCGCTAAACTAAATCAAATCTTCCCCGCTCCACGGAAAAAACGTCCGCTCGCGATTACTTGAGGTGACCGTTTTGCACTGTCCGCTCAGCCGGTGCTGGCTTTCAACTTCAACCATGTCGTGCGCACGCCTTCTTTGACATGTCCCCACTCGCTTGCGGCAACATCCCAGTTGACGATGGCGCGCGACGTGCTGGCGGTTGTGCCGCTGGCGACAGTCGATGTCGCCATGGAATCATGAACGTAAACAACGGCTATGGTCAGCAAGCAGCCAAGAATCATTCCTAGAATAGTTCGCATAATGATCGTCCTCCTATATCCATAACGCGCTAAGCCTATTGGCGTTCCATGCAGTGGCGTCGGAATTTGCAGAACCCGAAGCTTCAAATGGCAAAGCTTCGCGGCCAAGTTTGTTCAACTTGGCCGCGCCTTTGCGGAACCTCAGCAGGATCACTTACACGCGAGGTCTATTTAGCCGCGCCAGACATTGCCGTTCCGCGAATTTACGTAGAGCAGAATCCGATTGCCGTTGCGCCTGGCGGTGAATGTATAGGTGCGGCCTTCACATTCGCGTGTGACAACGTTCCGGAAGCCCCTGTCGCGAACGATGCGTTTTGCCTCGCCGCAGGATATTCTGCCTCGATTACCATACTGGAACTGGTAAGCCGGCTGATACCGGTACCAGCCGCGACCATCATAATATCGATAGTCCGGCCCCATCTGATAATCATAGTAGGGAATGCCGCCAAGTTGGATAACGATTTTCGCGTCAGCGACGGACGCAAGTCCACCAAACAGCGCCGTGGCTGCCAACAAACCGATAATTGTCTTCTTCATGTTAGTACTCCTCTTAATAGTCATGTTAATTAACGCGCTAAAGGCGAATTGGTTCCGCATAGCTAGCTCTTATATGCAACCGAGGATTGCACAGTCTTGTAGACTACTGTTTCATTGTTGGTTACCTGAACAGGATAAGGCGCCTTTAAGGCTGCCTGGAGCAGCCCAGCCACAGGTGTCAGAAAAAGCATGGCAATAGCCAAAGCCACGGGCTGGATGATTTTCTTTGCGATGGTCTGAATGTTGGTCATCATACAGATAACAACCATTTGGCAGGGATTTGGTTCCCGGCAGACGCGCGGCACGCAAAAAAGATTGTTCGGAGATTTTCAGTTTTGCGGTTTGGAGGCCCGTCGACTGCGGCTGATTTTGCCCAAAAGTTTGAGCGTCAGCTCTATCGTGCAGATGAAGCCTTCCGCATCGAAATGCCTTTCCACTTTCGCTCCAGCGAGGCTTTTTTCAATCAGGGTGGAACCAAAACCCCGTGCGTCGAGAGAAGTGATTTTCGGTCCGCCCCGTTCACGCCAGGTGAGTTTGAGCAAGGTACCCTCATTGATTTTGTTTTCGACGTGCCAGCTCAGTTCGATTTTTCCGTTTGGTGTCGAAAGTGCGCCGTACTTCAGCGCGTTCGTTGCAAGCTCATTGAAGATCAACCCGAAGGGAACCACATACTCAGCCGGGAGATTGACTTCAGGTCCCGAAATTGCAAAGCGCACGCCTTCGTCGGCGATGTAGAGCGAAAGCAAGTGTCGCGCCAGCGCACCAAGTTCCGCACCTTTCCAGTCGTTGGCAGTCAGGATATCCTGCGCAGCTGCGAGACTGTGCAACCTGCCGGAAAATTTCGCGGCGAAGTCCTGCGGGTTTGAGGTCGTTTTCAGTGTCGAACGCAGGATGGCCTGCAATATGGCAAAGGAATTCTTGACCCGGTGCGCAAGTTCCCGCGTCATCAACCGCTGCCTGGCCTCCCATTCTTTCCGGTCGCTGATATCGTGCATGGCAACCGAAATCGCCATAACAGATCCATCCGGGGCCATTACAGGTCCAAGCGCAATTGACACGTCGACATAGGATCCGTCCTTGCGCAGCCGGCGGGCATTGTAGGGCGGAATTTTTTCGCCGGCCCGGGCCTGGGCCAAGTATTCTCCTTGGGCCCCGCGCTCCGCCGGTCCTGCGAGGATGCTGATATGCTGTCCGATTGCTTCGGAGGCGGTGTAGCCAAACAGCCTTTCGGCGGCTGGATTCCAAGCCTCGATATAACCTTCGACCGTTGCGCCGAACAAGGCATCCTGGGAAGCGGCGGCAACGGCTGCCATACGCGCGGTGTCCGCCTCGGCGCGCTTGCGCTCGGTAATATCGTGATTGGTTTCAAGTATCAGAATTTCACCATCGGCTTCGATAGCCTGATGGCGGCTCTCAACAAAAATCCTGCGGCCGTCCTTGGCCCGTTGCTGGAGTTCGCCGGTCCAGCTTCTTACCGTATTAAGGAGCGTCATGAGGTCGGCTGGATCTATGGGATGCTTCGTGCGCAGCAAATTGTGGCTTGCCTGGCCCAGCGCCTCAGCCCGGGTGAAGCCATAGAGCTGCTCGGCGCCCCTGTTCCAGTCGACGATGCCTTTCTCCGGATGCCAGACAAAAATCGGCTCGAATGACAGCTCAATCAAATCCGTTTGACGGCTTAGGGACTCTGCAATTTTCTTGCGTGCAGAAATGTCGATAATGACCCCAGCCTGGCGAAGGATCACGCCCGACTGATCACGAAACACGCGGCCTGAATCCAGCACCCAAACATAGTGGCCGTTCTTGTGCCGCAGCCGGTATTCCATGACGTAGTTGTCGTCAGCTTTGAGCAATTCGGGATTCTGCAAGGCTTTGAGGCGGTCCTTGTCCGCCGGGTGCAGAAGTGCCGCCCAGCCTTCCACAGTGGGTGCTACCTCATCGATCTGCCATCCCAGCACCCGCGTCAGACCGGCGCTGCGCCATATCTTTTGCGCAACAATATCCCAATCATAAATCAGTGCTCCGGCAGCTTCCTCGGCCTTTTCCAGGCGCTCCGAAACAACGCGCAATGCAGCCTCGGCGGCGAGACGCGAATGTCTTTCACTTTCGAGCTGTCCGGGAGTCATCAATATGTCGTCCACCACCACTCCCATGTTTTGTGGATAATGCCCAAATAAACGCGGACCTGTCAAAATGGTTCCGCTGGTATCAATTTTATTACGTAGTCATAAGCCGCTATCACTTTTTTAATGTTTTGTTTTTTCGGGGTTAGCACGCGTGATCGATACGATTGTACCCTTGCTGGTGCTCGCGGTCTCGACTTCCGCTTCAAGCTGCATGGCCAGGGCTTTAACCAGCGTCGTGCCAAGACCTGGCTGCCTTTCACTTGGGCCTTTCTGCATTCCGCCGCCATTATCGGACACCGACAGCGTCCATTCCGTTCCGTTAACCTTATAGCCGACGACGACGTGACCAGCGGCAATGTCGACCGGAAAGGCGTATTTCAAGGCATTTATCACCAATTCGGTAACGATGAGACCGATGCTTAAAGCCTGTTCCGATTGGACGTTGCCGGGGCCAGCCGACACGCTCAAGGTAATTGGGCGTCTCTCCCGCACCATCGAACCCGACAAGGCCTCACAAAGTTTGGACAGGTATGCACCGACTTCAATCTCATCACCCATGCCCGTTGCTTTGAGGTGTTGCTGCAGCGAGGCAACCGACATGACGCGCCGATGGGCATCTTCAAGATGCCCTCTTGTCTCCTCAGACTGAACGGAACGGGCCTTCAGAAGAAGAATGCTGGCGATAATCTGCAGGCTATTGGCCACGCGGTGGCTCATCTCCGAAAGCAGCATGTCCTTTTGCTCACTGAGGCTGTGAAGCAGCCGCTCGGCGACGCGACGGTCAGTGATGTCCTCTATGGCCAGCAGGAGAGTTGTGTTCAAGTCGCCGTGATAGAAAACCTTGCGGGCGTTGAGCAGCATGGTTCGTTTTCCAATAGCCGGAAAATCCTGCTCAACCTCGAAATGGTCCATGACGCCATGTTCGGGGATAATCCGCTCAAGGAGCTCGCGAAGGGCCGGATTGTTCCATTCGCCGGAGCCCAGGTCATAGACCAAGCGCCCTTGCGTTTCGGCAGGCGTCGTCTGGAAAGTTGCATAGAATGACCTGCTGGCTGCGACGACGCGCAAATCCCCATCAAGCACGAGAAGGGCTTCCCTAACCGTGTCGACCATGGCCTGGGCCAGGGTGCGTCCGTCCGTGATACCGTACATTCGGCCCTTTTCAAGCAACGTTTGCCGCATGGGATTTTGTACCCGCCTTTGGGCGGGATGGCAAAGTATTAACCCAGAGCGCCAAGGGCTTTTCCGCTTCATCAGGCCCGTCGCAGACGCTCACCTTTGACGGAACCAATGGCGCTTCAAACCGTTGATACATCGACCACTCAACTTTTTTGAAAGGAATTTGCCATGACTACATCAGCAAAAACACACAGCAACGGGCGCCACAAAAAAGCGACTGGAAAACAGAACGGCTCCCATCATGTTTTCGATGACATTTTGGCGCTGGCAGGAACTTTTGCCAGGAGCCAAAAGGAGCAGGGCATTGATAAATTGCATTCATTCGCCGGATCGACGCGCAATTTCGCAACCTCAATGACGGATGTGCCAAATTTGAAGGTTCAGATGGCTTCGGCAGGGGAGAGCCTAGAGGATCTTGCAGAATATGTCTTGCACACGGACATTCAGCATATGCTCAAGGACGCTGAAACTTTTGCCCGCCGGCATCCGATTGCGGCTTTGACCATGACGGTCGTTGCCGGAATGGCTGTCAGCCGCTTCTTGCGGCCACGCGCCGTGGCAATGGCAAAACCCGTTTCAAAACGAGCTGGCAACTCGCGGCGCAAGACAGTTTCGCGCAGCCGCAAGCAGGTTGCCCAACCACGCCGCACTGCAAATGGCAAAGCGGGGGCCTATGCCTAGGGATTCCAAAGAACATTTGGCGTATCCCGCTTCGAATTCGACCTTTCCCGGGCTGGTCAAGGAGCTCGCCAGTGATGGCGCGCTCTGGGCTGATGCGGAGCTCGCATTGGCCCGGGCGGAGGCGGGCGTTTTACTGCGCCGCTATGTAGCGGGCCTTGCAGTAGGGTCTGCGGCGTTTTCGGTCATGATTGCGGCGCTGATGATCCTGGCGCAAGCTGGCGTCGCAGCACTGCTGCCTTATGTCAGTGGCCAGGCTTCCGCGAACTTGATTGTGGGTGCATTGCTGCTTGGCCTTGTCTTGCTCCTGGCTTTTGCCGCGAATTATTTGCTGACGCAAAAAATACGTCCCGTGAGCCTGATCTTCCGTTGGTTGGCTGGCACCGATGCGCAGAAAAGAGCATCAAAATGAACACATTGCGCAAACTTAAGCAGGAGGCGCAAGACAGGCACGCGCACTTTTCCAAAACCCTGCTTGAAGTTCAGAGTCGCCTGACGCTTCCGGGGCTCGCCAGCGAAACGCTTCAACTTGTCTCTCCCCAATATACGCGCCTGCGGATCGCCTATTCGGTGGTCAAACGTAATCCAATTCTTGCAGCCGGCGTGTTTGCAGGCGCGGGTTGGCTGTTCAAGCAGGCCGTGCGCGCCAACGGCCATGTCTTCAAGCTTGGACGAAAAAAATTGCCCGGTGCCACCCGGCCACGAAAAAAGCGCTGACCCACAAGCAACCTGCCATCGTACATAAAAAAGGGAGAGGCCGATTGGCCTCTCCCTTCTCATTTGGGCTGTGGCAGAGTTCAGGCGGCAGCCTTCTGGTTGATATATTCCTCGGCGAGGCGGGAAAGCTTCTTGTCAGCCGACTGCTCTTCATCAAGGGTTTTCTGAAGTATAAATTCCGCGTCTTTCAATCCGAGCTGGCGGGCCCAGCATACAAGCGTGCCATAACGGGCGATTTCATAGTGCTCGACCGTCTGCGCGGACGAAATGATTGCTGCGTCGAGAGTGGACGCATCTTCGATCTCGCCCAAGAGCTCTTCAGCCTCTTTTATAAGCCCTTCCACAGCTTCACACTTCTTGGAGACTGGCTTCTTGTCCATTGTTGCGAAAACTTCTTCCAGTCGTGTGACATGGGTTTCGGTTTCGCCGAGATGGCGTTCAATGGCCTCCTTGAGAGTTGGAGAGGTGGCCTTCTTTGCCATTTTTGGCAGCGTCTGCACCAGCTTCTTCTCGGAATAGTAGAGATCTTTCAGGGTTTCGAGAAACAGGTCGTTGAGAGTCTTTACGGTCATGGAAATCTCCTTGTTGTTCTGTGACAGCGCTTGCTTTATCGCAGGCCAAAAAACGAAAGAACGAACATGACCACAACGACCAAGCCAACC
The DNA here is from genome assembly GCA_964530965.1 of uncultured Aestuariivirga sp. Classification (GTDB taxonomy): domain Bacteria; phylum Pseudomonadota; class Alphaproteobacteria; order Rhizobiales; family Aestuariivirgaceae; genus Aestuariivirga. Next base: position 15,555 of record CAZHCO010000317.1, read on the forward strand.
AAATAAATTATCGAATTCATTGCCAAGTCTCCTGTCATAATCGGCGCAAACTTCAGTTGGGCCGCGCTGCATTTTGTGAGGCCGGACAATCAATGTCCCCTCATTAACTATCAAACGTCGTCAAGAGCTGTTTGGTTCCACTCGAACAGTATTTCGAGCTGCTGCCAATTTACTTTGGCTGTTTGACATCATTTGAGGCTAACTCAACTTCAGTCTCACCATTCTTGACGGGTTGGCGCCCGGAGAGAAATTCACCAAGTCCGGATAGTCCGTCCACATGGTCGCAAAATACCTTGATGGTAACGAGCACTGGAACCGCAATTGCGGCACCGGCTATTCCCCAAAGCCAGGCCCAGAAGGCCAGCGACAGCAGGATGGCGACCGCATTCATCTGCAGTCTGCGGCTAAGAATTAGGGGATTTACAATTTCAGATTCGATGAGCGACCATATTGCGAAGGCCAGGGGAATAAGAAGCGCATAGCCTAGGGAATCGAAGGTGACGATCGCCATGAATGCTGACAATGCGCCACCGGTGACGGCACCGACATAGGGAATGAAATTGAGGAAGAAAGTCAGCAAACCCCAGAGGTAGGGCGCTGGCATGCCGAGGGCATGAAACGTCACAGCGATGGCTATGCCGAGACCCGCGTTGATTGCTGCCAGGGTCAACACATAGGTGGAAACCTCGGTTTCTATATCGTAAACAATGTGCAACGCGCGTTTTCTGTCGGTCAGAGTGGGCAAGACCCGAACCAGTTTTTCGTAGAACAGGTCACCCGAAGCCATGAGGAATACGGCGATGACCAGTGTGGCCACCAAAGTGATTGCAAGTTGCAATGGATACCAGGTAATCAAAACCAGCCATGCGGGCAGTACTGGCTGGCGAACAACAACTTCCTGAATTGCCTTATCGCTGGTGACGGCAGACACGTCTTGAAGTTTATCGGTCAGGTTAGCAAGGGCGTCCAACCAAGGGCGAAGACCGCGAAATTTTTCCACGAAGGCTTGCGTCAGTTGCGGTGCCTGATCGATCCAGGTTGAAACCTGCCAGCTGAGCATGTAGCCGGCCGACAGGCCGCCCGTGACCAAAACGACGAGCAGAAGCGTTGCCGACAACCATGGTGGAACAAGGTGCTTTGCGAGAAACCTGACAGCAGGCCTGAGGGTGAGGGCAATAAAGGTGGCCAAGACCACGGGCAACAGAAAATCGCGGGCGAAATACATCACCGCGACAATGGCAATGATCAAAAGACCGCGGAGTGCCGTGCGGGACTGTTTCCCATAGTCGACGTCCACATGGGCAGGATCCATCATCGGCAGTTCTTTCAGATTTTACCCATCAAGATCAGAACAACAAGAATAAGAAGAACAAGCCCCAGCCCACCGGACGGGCCATAGCCCCAATTGCGGCTGTGCCCCCAGTTCGGCAAGGCGCCAACGAGGATCAAAATGAGGACGACAACGAGAATTGTGCTGAGCATGGCAGGCTCCCTGACTCGCATCGACAGACATTCCCGACGCGTAGCCTTAACTCGCGACGACGCATTTTGTTCCATAGTGAAATTAATGGGAAGAAATGGAGATCTCTGCTAGCCGCGGTGAGCGTGACTGAGAACGGCCTCCGAATGGGCATCGGGACCGAATTTTTCGTCAGGGTCGATATGCATGAGAACTGCCAGCCTGGCGCGCGCGCGGTTGACGCGGCTCTTTATGGTGCCTACGGCCACATTGCAAATCTCTGCGGCCTCTTCATAGGAAAAGCCTGAGGCACCAACCAGAATGATCGCTACACGCTGGTCTTCCGGCAGCTTTGTCAGGGCATTGCGCAAATCGGCCATGTCGAGATGGCCTTCCTGTTCCGCATGCACCGCGACCCGGCTTGAATGGACGCCATCCGCGTCCTCGACTTCCCGCTTGCGCTTGCGCAACTGGGTGTAAAATTCATTGCGGAGGATGGTGTAGAGCCAAGCCTTCATATTGGTACCAGGCTCGAAACTTTCGTAATGCTTCCACGCCTTCATAAGCGTTTCCTGCACGAGGTCATCGGCGCGGTCGCCGCGTGCTGTGAGCGACAGCCCAAAAGCGCGCAGGCCCGGAATGGCCGCAACCAGCTGTTCGCGAAACTCAGTGGACCTTGTCATGCTGCGTTTGTCTCTGATTGGGTCATGAGAAATTCAGCCTATTGCGGCTTTTTTTGCGAACTTTTCGCTTCAAGTTGGTTCAGCAAATCCACAAACCGGTCAGGAACCGGTTGCTGTGCCACTTCATCATAGAAGTTGCGCAGGCGCTGGCCGATCAAATCATAGATCTCTGGCTGGGCAGGTGCATGGTTCATTTTTTCAATCTTTTTTTCGGTCTTATTGTTCGGTTTTGCCGTTTTGGGTGTTTTGTTGCCGTCTTCAACCATGGGTCACCTGAAACTGTGCGTGGTTCATTTTGCCAATGCCAACTGGGCATTTTAGCTTTCCGGAACCAATAGCTTAATGCCGAACAGCCAGAATAGTTCCTACCTCTTAAAAAATTTGTTTTCAGGATGGGAACATAAGTGCAAACCAGACGTTAATGGGCTGGACGTGAAGCGGCTTTAAAGGCCCAAATCTGTCGTAAAAAATGCAAAATGAGGGGTAAATCATGAACCTTGCAGCCAATATCGCACCACATTTGCCCTATTTACGAAGGTTTTCGCGTGCCCTGACCGGTAGCCAGCACAGTGGCGACGCCTATGTGGCCGCCCTCCTGGAAGCCCTTATTGCCGACCCTGTACAGTTCGAAGGTGGTCCCAATATGCGGGCATCGCTTTATCGCAGCTATTGCAGGTTGTGGGAATCCATCTCGCTGAACCTCAAAAAGCCCAACATTTCCCAAGACTGGGAAGCTTCAGCCCAACGCCAGCTGGCCACCATTGCCCCGCAGGCCCGGGAAGCCTTCCTGCTGATGGCAGTCGAAGGTTTCACCAAGGAAGAAATCGGGATTATTCTGGCAAAAAAACCGCCAGAAGTTATGGCCCTGCTGGATGAAGCTTCCAAAACGATCGTTGACCAGGTCGCCACCGATGTAATGATTATTGAGGATGAGCCGATCATTGCCATGGATCTGGAAGCGCTTCTGGAAAGTCTTGGCCATAGGGTAACCGGCGTGGCCCGTACTGAAAAGGAAGCAATAAAGCTTGCGTCAGCCAAACGCCCTGGACTGGTACTTGCAGATATCCAGCTGGCTGATGGCAGCTCCGGCATAGATGCTGTCAACAAGATGCTGCTCGAATTCCAGGTGCCGGTGATCTTCATTACGGCTTTCCCGGAACGCCTGTTGACGGGTGAAAAGCCCGAACCGGCATTCCTGATCACGAAGCCATTCATGCCGGACATGGTGAAGGCCGTTGTCAGCCAGGCACTCTTCTTCGATACGAAATCCCGGGTGGCTGCCTAGCGGAACCAGAGTGCGAGTTCGGCGTTTACTGTTCATGTCGAGCACCTCTGCTTGACATGAAACAAGTAAAGGAGAGCATCATGAACTGGGACCGTGTTGAAGGAAACTGGAAAGAAATCCAGGGCAAGGCGAAGCAACAGTGGGGCAAGCTGACCGATGACGATCTCGATGTCATCGAAGGCCGCCGCGAAGAACTCGAAGGCCGCCTGCAAAAACACTATGGCTACGCCAAGGACAAGGTGAGAGCTGAAGTCGACTCTTGGCTTGGACGCATCTAAACACTGGGCGACCGGACTCTGATGTCGGCCGCCATTCACAACTCGCAAGGAGTCCCCGCATGTTCACAGCAAAAGACTATGATCGGGCTTTGCTCACGCCGCAGAAAATCTTTGATCTGCCGATGGAAGTGGTCGAGACCGAATCCATGACGGTCAAACAGAAGTTGAAAGTATTGAAGAGATGGGAAGCCGATGCCCATGACCTGGAAGTGGCGACCGACGAGAGCATGAGCGGTGGCGAACGGTCACGCTTGGGCGAAGTTCGCAGGGCGATCCATAAACTTTGCGAACGGGAAAGTATCGACGAGAATTGCGCCGACTTACAGTAACCCTGACAGGAGCCGACGAAAGAAGGGCGGATCGAAATGATCCGACCTTCTTTTTTTATGAGCTGCGCGCCGCCAGGGATAATTCGATTCTGCAAGTTCCGCCTTCGTCTTTGAGTGAAATCAAGTACTCGCGGGAAGACAGGACCTGGACATCTGGCGGCGTCTGATCTGCCTCGTCTACGTCTCGTGTCAGTTTGATTTCATATCGGGTGGAAACGAATTGCGTCGCTACCTCGAACCCGTTCCAATCGTCCGGGACGCATGGCTTGATGCGTAGCATGGACCCTTCGCGCGTAACGCCAAGGATGGCTTCCAACCCGGCGCGATACATCCACCCGGCGGAGCCCGTATACCAGGTCCAGCCGCCACGGCCGACATGCGGCGGCATGGAATAAACGTCGGCAGCGATGACATAGGGTTCGACGCGGTAGGTTCTTGCATCTGCTTCAGTGCTGGAATGATTGATAGGATTGAGTATCCAGAACAGTTCAAGTGCCCGCTCTGCCTGTCCAAGCCCGGCGTGAGCGAAGATCGACCAGATGGCGCCATGGGTATACTGTCCGCCATTTTCACGGATGCCCGGCGGGTAGGCTTTTACGTAGCCCGGATCTTTAGCCGTCTTGTCAAATGGCGGGGTGAACAATAATGCGAGATTATCTGCAGGACGAACCAATTGCCGGTAGGATTCGTCCATGGCGGTTGCGGCCCGCTCGGGGGCTGCGCCACCAGACAAGACAGCCCAGGACTGGGCAATGGCATCGATGCGGCATTCCTCGCTTTGGGCCGAGCCAAGCGGTTTGCCATCGTCGAAAAATCCACGGCGATACCAGCGTCCGTCCCAACCGTGTTTTTCAAGTGCAGATTGAAGTTTCTTTGTCCGGTCACGCCAGGCAGCGGCGCGGTTAATGTCGCCGCGTTCATCTGCAATCGGCGCAAAGGCTTTCAGGGTCGTGAGCAGGAACCAGCCCAGCCAAACGCTTTCACCCTTTCCCGCTTCGCCAACGCGATTCATGCCATCGTTCCAGTCACCGGTGCCGATCAGCGGCAGACCGTGGGTACCGTGGGGCAGACTGCGGTCAAGGGCGCGGGCGCAATGCTCGTACAACGTGGTGGATTCCTCGGACAGTGCGGGCTGAAAGAAAGCGTCGTGTTCGCCTTGCGCGAGTGACTGACCTTCGAGAAACGGCACAATCTCATCAAGAATGCCAGGGTCCGCCGTCACCTTCACATATTGGCTCACGCAATTTGCCAACCACACCGTGTCATCGGAAATGCGCGTTCTAACTCCCATGCCGGTGGACGGAAGCCACCAGTGCTGAAAATCGCCTTCGACAAATTGCCGGGCGGCGGCGCGCAGGATATGTTCGCGTGCAATGGCTGGGCGCGTGGTCAGCAAAGCACACGAATCCTGCAATTGATCGCGGAAGCCATAAGCGCCACTTGTCTGATAGAAGCCTGACCTTGCCCACATGCGGCAGGCGAGCGTCTGATAAAGCAGCCAGCCATTGAGCATGATATCAAGCGAACGGTCGGGCGTTTTCACCTGTACTGCCCCCAGGGTTTCACTCCAGTAGCGTTTTACTTCGTCCAAAGCCTCATCGATGCTGCTTGTCCTATGCCGCGTGATCAAGGATTGGGCTTCTGCGGCATTTGGGGCAGCACCGAGCAAAAATACCAACTCAGCAGAGCCACCTGGTTCGATCGTAACGACTGTTTGCAGCGCACAGCAAGGATCCAATCCGCCGCCGGTGCGGTTTGACAGCGTTGTGCCGGATGTTAAGGAACGCGGAGCGGCAAGTCGGCCATAAGGTCCCAAAAACTCGCGCCGGTCGCCGGTCCAGCTGGTTTGCTGGCCGCGCATATCTGCAAACGCAACCTGCTCGCCGGACTGGGTGCTCCATGGATTGCGTGCAAACATGGCTCGGGTCTGCTCATCAATGGTTGTTGTCACAAATGGTGCGGTCGCGGCACGCGCCGCTCCCAAAACCCATTCGGCATAACATGTCACGGTCAGTGTCCGGGAAAACGATGACTCATTGGTGAGTTTCAGTCTGGACAGTTTGACGGAGTCCGCTAGCGGCACAAACTGCAACAGCTCCATTCGTAACTTCTGCACGTCACGTTCGAACACGCTGTAGCCAAAGCCGTGCCGCGCGAGGTGTGTTCCGTCGCTTGATTTGAGCGGTGCCAAGGTGGGTGAGATCAGAAATCCGTCTTTTTTGTCCTGTACATAGATTGCTTCGCTCAGCCGGTTGCTGACGGGGTCATTGCCCCAGCCGGTGATTTGATTCTCGCGGCTGTTTCCGGACCAGGTGTAGCCTCCGCCATCTGCGGCGCATTGAAAGCCAAAGGAGGGGTTTGCAATAACGTTGATCCATGGCGCGGGCGTTGGCCGATCGGCATCGAGAACCGTGACATATTCGCGTCCGTCCGCAGAAAATCCACCAAAGCCGTTGAAGAACTCGAGATGTTTCGGGCTGGGGGCAATGGGTCTTGTCCGTGGCGATAAATTGAGGGGCTCATTCGGTTGGCTAGACGGTGCAAGGAATGCCTCCCGCACACGGGATAACTGGCTGGCGAGGTCGCCCCGGCGGCCGATCAACACGACACGGGCAATGGCGGGAAGTACTCGCAAAGTTTCATGCGACAGGAGATCGGCCCTCAGAGCAAAGACCTGACCCATTTCACCGCGCAACCCCGGCGCTCGCGGAGCATTGATTTTGCGAACCAGTGCTTCGATGGTGCCTTGCAAGTCCTGAGCATAGGATGATCCGCGGTCGTTAAGGATCACAAGGTCCACAACAAGCCGTTTGGTTTTCCAGTATTCGAATGCATGCAGGAGCTGGCGTATGATCTCAATATCTTCAGTCTCGTCGGCCCGCACCAGGAGAATTGGCCGGTCGCCCGAAATTCCCTGGGGCCAGAGTGCTGCTTGCGAGCCCATGTCCTGCAACAGGGTTTTAGCGGGCGCGCGCAGGGCCGCATTCGCATAGATGAGATGACTCGCCAGGGTCTGGTAGAGATGGGCCTCATCCGTGCCGATGGAGAGATGCCGCAGCTGAATCTGTGCCTGAGTCCATGCCAGCATGAGGGCGCGGTCGTAGGCAGCGGCTTGGCGATGCCGGTCAACGAGATCGAGAACAGCTTCACGCGAGTCCGCCACCACGGTCCAGAGCGTGCAGCGGACCTGCCGACCCGCCGGTATTTTCATGCGCCGGCGCATAGCGAATACGGGATCGAGAACCGCGCCCACCGTATTCGACAGCCGCTCGCTGCTTTTCATGGCTGCAGGCATGCGCGTGCTGTTGCCGACGCCAACAAAGCGGGCGCGATCGGTTTCAATTTCGAGAGCACCGATGGCTGCACCCTGCACGAGCATGAATTGGGCAAGCCAGATTTCAGGGTCGCCCGACGACCTCCGGCGGCGTGTGGCAAGAAGTGTTTCGAGTTCACCCACGAATTCTGTTTCAACAAACATCTTCGAAAAAGCCGGGTGCGCCGTATCGGACGAGGCTTGCGCCAGGACCAGCTCCGCATAGGACGTAAGTTCAATTTCCCTTGCGGTCAATCCCGTGTTGGCGATGGTCAAGCGCCGCGCTTCAGCATTGTCTTCCGATGAAACAACGCATTCGAGCGTCGTGGTGAAATTTCCATCGGTGCGGATGATCTCGGCCTTGTCTTCGGTGAATGAGGCCACATAGCTGTCTGCTGTCGCAGCAACCGGCATGTGACCCGCCGACCATATTTTACCACTCCTTGGCTCACGCAGGAACATAAAGAACCCCCAGTCGTCGCAGACGCCATCTTCGCGCCAGCGTGTGAGGGCCTGTCCGTTCCATGTGCTGTAACCGGCACCCCCCGCCGTCAGCATGACGCTGTACTGGCCGTTCGAAAGCAAATGGGTGGCGGGCGAGCCAAGCGTGCGCACATTAAAGGTTCGCGCCGTGGGGAGCACAACATCAAGGGCTGCCACACCCGGACCTGACGCTGCTGCCCTTGCATGGGTTACGGGCAGGTTACGTGGGGCGCGTTCCTGCAACAGCAATTCCGCTGCCCGAACCATTGGCTCGGCGTGAAACCTGTCGCGCATTTCGCCGGTTTTCACGGCATTCAGAATGGCCACAATCGTCATGCCTTGATGGTGGGCAAAATAGGCGCGCACGATTGCCACGGTTTCGCCTTTGCGTATCCGTGCCGGCGTGAAATCAAGCGCCTCATAGAAACCGTAGTCGCCACGGCCACCTTCGCGCGCCAGTCTTTCATAGTTCTTTGCGGCGGAACGGGGAGCGACCATTGCAGCCAGTCCCGTGGCATAAGGGGCAATGACCGTGTTGTCTGCAAGGCCGCGTTTCAGGCCAAGCCCCGGCACGCCAAAGTTTGAATACTGGTAGGTGAACTCAATATCGCGCGCGCTGAAGGCAGATTCGGAAATGCCCCATGGAATGCCAAGAGAATTAGCATAGGCAATCTGGCGGAGAACAACGAGCCGTGTGGTTTGATCAAGCAATCCAGAACTCGGAGCACGCATGACCAGTGATGGCATAAGGTATTCAAACATGGAGCCAGACCAGGAGACGAGGGCAGCTCCACCTTTCACCGCAGTTACGGTGCGCCCGAGCCTGAACCAGTGGCGCGTCCGCAAATCGCCCTTTGCGATTGCGAAGAAGCTCGCCAGCCGTGCTTCCGATGCCAGCATGTCGTAGCAACTTTCGTCGCGCATGGCTTCGGCGACACGGTATCCGATCGACAAAAGCAGGCGTTGCGGTTCGAGGAGAAATCCGAACTCCATTCCAAGTGCCAGCTCCCGCATGTCATCGATCACGGATTCCAATCGTTTCTTCAGCGCATTAGACGCTTCCAGCCCAAATGACACGGCCTTGAAATGGCTTTCCACCGTTTCACGCAGCGCGCTCGCCCAGGAAAGCAATTGCCTGCCAGCTGCCATGTCGAGTTCCGTGGCAATATTCGTGGCCGTCACATGAATATCGGCGCATTGGACCGCGAACTCGATCAACCGCACGGAAAAATATTCCGGAGTCTCGCGTGCTTTGCCGATTGCGCGCCGGAGGGCCGACACCTGGGATTCAAAATGTTTGCGGATTGGCCGCAGAATGTGGCGGTCATTGGGGATCGCCGCAAGGTCCCCACTGAGAATATCGAGGATGTCTTCGATCCCATCGAGGCTATCATTGACATCGCCTGGCTGATTTATCCAGGACGCGCAGCAATTCGAGAGGGCGATCAGATGCCCGGCGAGATTGCCGCTATCGACCGTGGAAACATACTTTGGTTCCAACGGCTGCAAGCTTGTTGTGTCGTACCAATTGTAGAGGTGACCTCGGTATTTTTCCATGCGCTTGATGGTGGCGAGGGTAATCTCGATTTTTCCAACCGCATCACTCAGGCCCAGCCAGCCGAATTCAAGCGCGCTGGCCACGGATAACAGATAGAGCCCGATGTTGGTTGGAGAGGTGCGATGGGCCACCAGCGGTCTGGGATCTTCCTGGAAATTGTCCGGAGGCAGCATGCTGTCTGCCGGTGTGACGAAGGTTTCGAAGAACCGCCAGGTCCT
>CAZHCO010000318.1:0-16932 GCA_964530965.1 uncultured Aestuariivirga sp.
CATTGGTGTGTATTGCTGCGCCCGCAGCAAGTGACGCTGGGCAGCCTCGTGCTCGCGGCAAAATCCGACGCGACTGCCTTTTCTCATCTTCCACCTACGGCTTTTTCCGAACTTGCAATTGTGATCACAGAGATTGAACAGAGCCTCAAGAGATTTATCCCCTATGACAAGATCAACTACCTCATGCTGATGATGGTTGACCCACATGTTCACATGCATGTGCTGCCACGTTATGAAAAATTGCAGATTTTTGATGGCGTTGCGTTCAAGGATACCGGCTGGCCCGGCCAGCCTGATCTCAAATCCGCCCCAGTGTTAACTGACAAGCTGCGCAAAAACCTGTTATGGACCCTGCAGTTGCGGATGTCTGGAGAATCATAGGCCTGTGCTGACCATAATCGATCGGTATATTCTCAGGCAGGTGGCAAAGCCGTTGGCAACCGCGATGGCAATCGGCCTGCTCATGCTGCTTGCCGAAAGACTTGTGCGCTTGCTTGACACAACCCTCGGCAAGAAGAATTCCTTTGGCGTGGTCTTTGAACTCCTTGCCTACCTTGTTCCGCACTATCTTGGGACCGCCATTCCGGCGGCACTTTTTCTGGGTTTGCTCTTCGGCTTCAACAAGCTGTCAAAGGACAGCGAAATTGATGCTATCATGGCGACGGGAACGGGCCTGCACCGCCTGACCAGGCCGGTGATTCTGCTTTCCATTGCATTCGGCGCCCTATCGCTTTTCATTGTGGGATGGTTGCAGCCGCAAACGCGATATGCCTATCGCTCTGTGCTGTTTGACGTAAAGAACGTTGAGGTTTTTTATCTCGCTGAAGAAGGCGTATTCATGCAGGCAGGCACGCGCACATTCATTCTGGATAAGCTGAACCGGTCGAGTAACACTTTCGACCACATCTTCCTCTTTGACTACAAGGGCCCCGCAGGTTCCGAAACACTCACCGCTTCGTCGGGGGTCCTGATCACAGTTGAAGGCCAACTCCGCCCTATTCTGAGGCTTGACAATGGCCATCGGTTAAAACTTGAGCGCTGGCCAACCCTTGATGGCACAGGCGAAATTCCACAAGCGGGAATCGCTGAATTTGCCACGACAGATACGCCCCTCGGAAAAGTGGCGGAGGGCATTTTCCGGCCGCGCGGCGAAGATGAGCGTGAACTCACCCTGCCTGAACTTTACTTGCAACTCGACACGCCCCCGGGAGGAACCACGCGCAATTCCATGCGGTCGGAACTGCACAAGAGAATTGTGAATGTGGTTACATTCTTCATGCTGCCCCTGTTGGCGGTGCCCTTTGCCATTGGCCGTCAGCGCAGCCAGCGCGGTTACCGTTTTGGCATAGCCCTGGTCCTTGTCGTGGCATTCCACGAAATCATTGAACAGGGAGCCGTGGCCACCAAAGTGAGTGGCCTTTCACCTTGGCTCTCCATGTGGCTGACTTTCGGCCTGGTAACAATCTTCGCGATTTGGCGTTTCTACGCGACTTGCTTTACCCTGAAGCCTGATCGTATTGGCAGTGTCATCGATGCCTTCGGCGCAAGTATCAGCCGGCTATGGCTACCCCTGGCGCGGCGGCTGAGATTGGGAGCAAGGCCATGAAAACCATTGGCTGGATGCTCACCCGCATGATCGTGGCGCGCTTTCTCGGCATATTGTTCGGAATAACCATTTTTGTGCTGACTCTCGAAGTAATATCCTACGCTAAGGAAATACTTGCCCTGGACAAAGGCAGCACAGCCATTATTTTCAAATACATGTTCATGCGGGCGCCTTCGACGCTGGCGACATTTTTGCCCATGAGCGTTTTGCTTGCCCTGCTGCTCACCCTCACGGAGCTCAGCTACCGCAATGAAATCACGGCAATATGGGCTTCGGGCACCTCTCCGCGCCGCTTGATCATCATGCTTCTTCCCCTCGCCTTTGTAACCGGTGGCATACATTTTCTATTGAATGATCAGGCCATTCCAGCCGTTGCCCCACAGCTCAAGGAATGGGGCGTGGCTGACTATGGCGAGAAAAAACTGAAGCTGGGCGAGCGCGATCCCATCTGGATGCGGTCTGGTACCGATATCCTGCGCGCCGCCTCTTCAAACCCAGAGTCTACCAGGCTTGAGGATGTCATCATTTTCCGCCGCGATCCTAGCGGCATTTTGCGCGAACAAATCGTCGCCAAACAGGCAGAGCTGCAGGGCGACCGCTGGAACCTGAAGAATGTCATCGTCTATTACCGCGAAAACTTGCCCGCAAGCCAGCTTGATAGTTTGGTCTATTCCGGAGCGATGAAACCAGCGGCAGCCGGCGCACGCTCCGGCGACCCAGAAGAAATGACCATTTCGGATCTCAACTATTTCATCGCCAATTCTGGTTTTGGAATTCGTCCCGCATGGGTTTATGAGACCTGGTGGCAAAAACGGATTGCATTGTTCTTTGCGACGTTTGTAATGATCGCTCTTTGCATACCTCTTGCAACGCACTTTAGGCGCGGCGGCGGCCTGGGCGCGCTGTTTGCCATAGGCGTCGGGTTGGGGTTTTTCTATTTCGTGGTTGACGGCCTGGCCCTCACCATGGGGGAGCTGGGGTTCGTGAGACCCTGGCTCGCGGCATGGATGCCCGTCCTGAGTTTTGGTGCCTTGGCGACAGCCTTGGGACTTCGAATTGACAGAGTTTAGCATGACAACAAAAACAAAACCTGCCAAAAAACTCCCAGTCAAAAAGTCACCAAAAAAGTTAGAACCGGTGACCGTACCGGTAGCAGCCGAACCCAAGCCTGAAATTCATTTTACACCTGTACTCTGCATAGTTGGCGCATCACAGAGAATATTGTGGTCCTTGACTTTGGCGGAACGGTTGATCAGGCAATTTGCCAAGGCTGGCATTTACGAGATGGTGAACGAAGAAGCTGCGGCAAGTCACAATGGGCCTGTCATTCTTGTGCGGGGCGATGCTGTGATTGACCAGCCCCTCATTCCTGTCCTTCTCAAGCGTCCCAATTTCTTGCTTCTCAGCGATGATGCGGTGAAGCCGCAGCCCATCGCGGCATGCGTACGAGGCAGCGATGCCGCGCGTGCCCTGGAAATCTTGCGCAAGACGAGACCGCTTGACGAAGCGAATCTGCTGGCGCGGGCGCCGTCACAACTTGGCACGGATTTCTGGAAATCCTTGCGTAAACGCGAAACGCCCTATGCCATGGTCGTCACCGATGGGAACAAAAGCGCCGTGGAGTGGCGCATGTTCATGGGCACCTACAAGGGAGCAACTGACCTCGTTACCAAGCACCTTTGGCCCGCGCCCGCTTTCCACGCCACACGGGCGCTCGCGACGCGGGGAATCACGCCAAACATGGTAACGACAATCGCTGCCCTCACGACAGTGCTAGCCTTCTGGTGCTTCCTGAAAGGCCAGTTCATTCCCGGCCTCATGGCTGCCTGGACCATGACTTTTCTGGATACCGTGGATGGCAAGCTCGCCCGCACTACGTTGACCTCAAGCAAGTGGGGTGACATTTTTGACCACGGCATTGATCTCGTCCATCCTCCATTCTGGTATATAGCCTGGGCCATTGGCCTCCAGGTCGGTGGAGCACAATGGAGCAACGAAGTGTTCTGGACGGTTATCGCAGCAATTCTTGGGGGCTATGTCCTGCAGCGCCTGATCGAAGGTATTGCCATTAAATGGCTGGGACTTGAGATTCATATTTGGCGGCCCATTGACACGCTCTTCCGCCAGATCACCGCCAGGCGCAACCCCAATCTCATTCTTCTCACGCTGTTCACCGCCATGGCAAAGCCCGAATGGGGCCTCGTGGCTGTAGCCATTTGGACCATAGTTTGCCTTGGTCTCCACGTCCTTCAAATACTGCAAGCCTTTCGTGCGAAGGCCAGCACTGGCCCGCTTACATCGTGGATGACAAGACCATGAAACGCGCGGGCCTCATCATCAATCCCATTTCCGGAATGTCCAGTGGCAAAGGATTAAGTCTGGCAGGGATGTTGAATGGGAATTTAGCGGTTTCAACCCGCATCATCGAGAGATTTGAACAGCTGCCGGGGTTCCTTGATGAGTTTGCCCGGGAAGGCGTTACCGACCTTTTCATCAGTTCCGGCGACGGAACCATTCACGCCATTCAAACGGAACTGGCGGAACGAAAGCCGTTCAAAACCATTCCCCGCCTCAGCCTGCTGCCCCATGGAACCACAAACATGACTGCGGGCGATCTCGGATTTCGCCACAAAACATTGCCAGCGCAAGCCGATTTCATGACCCGGTTGGAAGCAAACCTGATTCTTGAACGCCCAACCATGCGCGTGGCAAACCCACGGGACGGCAGGCCACGGCACGGGATGTTCTTGGGAACAGGTGCAACCGCGGAGGCTACGTTATTTTGCCAGCGCGTCTTCAATGCAAGAGGTGTCAAAGGCAACTGGGCGACCTTTGCAACCCTCGGCAATGCCGTTGCCCGCGTCGCATTTACCAAGCCAAATCCCCACGATGTCACGCGTTTTGACCGTCCATTTCCAATTCAAATCACGAGCGCCGGCATGGAGCGGTGCAGCGGCACCCAACTCATGATGCTATCTACCACACTTGAAAAACTCATTCTCGGCGCACGGCCCTTTTGGGGACAGAAACTTGGTCCTATCCGTACGTCAGTCTTTCCCTATCCCGTGCCCAGCCTTCCACGCTGGCTTCTGCCTATCATGTACGGAAGTGAAAACCGGAATGTGCCCCAGGGGACTTTGAGTTTTTCAAGTTCAAGTTTGGAAATCACATGCCCAGCCAGCTTCGTGATTGACGGTGAGTTCTTTGATGGACCGGAAGACGGACCTTTGAAGGTGGAAACCGGCCCGGTTTTCACCTATCTCTGCGGCTAGATGACAGCGCCGACGGCAAGCTTGCAGGATTTTTGTGCGCTCGCTCTGGCTCGCGGCGTGCCGCAAGACCTGCACGCCATGGCAGATTATTTGCGAAAAAAGCATGATGGCGCCGTGGCCATTCTGGCCTATGGTTCATGCCTCCGAGGCGTTGCCGCATCTGAAACCCTGATGGATTTCTATGTCCTCACGGAAAACTTGGCTGATGTGAGTCCAAGAATCCTCAGTTGTCTTGCCTGCGCTATTGTTCCGCCGAATGTTTATTACGCGGAGGCAAAAATTGAGGGCCAAAGCCTTCGGGCAAAGTATGCTGTCTTGCCATTGCCTCTTTTTGCGAAATGGCTGACACGAAGAACCAGCAACCCCTATTTCTGGGCACGCTTTTCGCAGCCTTCGGCACTCGTCTATGCGCGAGATGGCAAGGTCCGGCAAGACGTGATCACCGCCATCTCTGAAGCACTGCGAACCAGCTTTGCCAATGCAAAGGGCCTGACGGATGACCCCGACGCACTTGCCATTTGGACAGCCGGTTTCAACGCAACCTATAGATCCGAATTTCGCTCCGAAAAAGAAAATCGCTCAACCCGGATAGTTGCTGCCTCGCCAGACTATTACAATGAAGCGGCAAGACTTCTGACTTCGGAAATCCCAGTACATGCCAACCAAACCCTGCGCATGTTTGCGGGCAAAATCTGGTCAGCCCTTCGGCTCATCAAGGCTGCTTTCACCTTTCAGGGCGGCGCAGATTACATCGTGTGGAAAATTGAGCGGCACTCGGGAGAAAAAATTGTGCTCTCGCCATGGCAAAGAAAGCACCCCGTCATTGCCGGGCTGACGCTGCTTCCGAAAATGCTGCGCAAAGGTGCAATTCGTTAGGCCGCGGCCTTGCTCGCCACAACTTTTCCAAACAGGCCAATGATCCTATCGATATCATCGAAGCTATGGGCTGCGGAAACGGAACAACGCAGCAAACACAGCCTGTTTGGCGTGCCCGGCGGCAGGGCAATGTTTACATAGACGCCGGCTTCCAGAAGCGCATTCCACATCGCAATGGTTGACACTTCATCGGCGCATTTGACCGCAATGACGGGGCTGACCGTGTCGCAGCCCGTATCAAGACCCAGCGCCTTGAAGCCGGCAAAGAGCCTCGCCGAATTGGCGCGCAGGCGGTCCCGCCGTTCCGGTTCAGCGGCCAGTTTTTTGACAGCGGCTAGCGACGTTGCAATAGATGCGGGTGATGACGAGGCCGTGAACATGTAGGGCCGCATCGCATAGCGCAATGTCTCAAACAGCGGATGGTTGCCTGCCCCAAAGCCGCCAATGGCTCCGATGCTTTTGGAAAAGGTACCGACGATGAAATCAATCTCATCCTCAAGGCCTGCTTCGTCAGCAAGCCCACGGCCATGGGGACCCAGAACACCAAAAGAATGGGCCTCGTCGGCGAGGAGTTGGAAGCCATGCTTCTTTTTGACTTCAACGAAATCACTCAACGGCGCGCGGTCGCCCAGCATTGAATAAATGCCTTCAACCACCACAAGCCGCCCGCCCTCTTCATCTCCCGAGCGCGAGAGGCGCTTATCCAGATCGCCTGCATCATTGTGGCGAAAGCGCACGAGCTTCGCGCCTGAAAGCGTGCATCCGTCATAGATGGATGAATGGGAGTCAGCGTCGAGAAAAATTGTGTCCTTCGGACCCGCAAGACCAGACATCATGCCCAGGTTGGCCTGGTAGCCGGTGGTGAAAACGATGCAATGTTTGCGCTCCAGGAATTTGGCGAGCTCAACCTCAAGCTCCTTGTGCAAGGCATAGCTGCCATTGGCAATGCGCGAGCCCGTGGTGCCTGTGCCGAATTCCGCCATCGCGTCCTGGCCCGCCTTGACGCAATCGGCATCCAAAGTGATACCCATATAATTGTTTGTGCCCGCAAGGATTGTTTCGCGGCCATTGATCATGGCCCACGTTGGAGAGAGAATCTTGTCATTGGTGAGGCCCACCGCGTTTACGCCCATCGTCATCATCCGGGCATGGCGTTCGGCAATGGGTTTATGCTTGTCCAGCAGATCAATCATGAATCAAACCTTCTTTACTCGGGCATCGACCACAGCGGCGAGGTCACCGATGCTGCGGGTTTCCGACACTACGTTGAGCGGTATTTCAATGTCAAAATGATCTTCAACTTCCATGACAAAATCCATCACCGCAACCGAATCGATATTAAGGTCCGTTGAAATTTCCGTATCCGGCGTAAGTGTCTTGCCGGTGGAGTTGAATGGCTCCAGCAATTTGTAAATCCGTTCGATGGTTTTCGGTAAGTTGGTCATGAATATCTCTTACGCCACAATTTTGCGTTTATTAAATCGCTGTGGGAGCCATCGCTCCTTGCGATACCAGTCAAGGGTCTTGGACAGGCCTTGGGCAAAGCCGACAGGCTCTTTCAAGGGCCAGCCTTCGCCGCGCGAAACCCAATTACCATGATAGAGCTGCTTGATTTTGTCGGGCGAAACAAAAGGCAGCCTGCCTGTTATCCTTCCAACTGCTTCAACGATGGCAGCTACGGACATCGCAACAAACTTCGGCAGAAAAATGGGCATTACGCTTTTCTGTTCGCTGACAGAGGCGATCTGAGCCAGTTCCCGCCAGTCATGGCCTTGCCGCTGCCCATCATCCAGCTCGACCACGCCAGCTCTCTTAGCGCCGGCAGCCTCCACGATTATGCGGGCCAGGTCATCCACATAAATGAGTGAAAATCGCGACATTCTGCTGCTTGGGATGACGGCGAATGATTGCGTGAGGGAACGCAGCAATGGCAAAGTGCCCCTGTCGCCGGGGCCGTAAACGGCGGGTGGACGCAAAATGACAACGGACATCTTGGCCTTTAACGTTTCGACCGCTGCTTCGCCAGCGCGCTTGCTCGCGCCATAGATTGAAAGTTCTGGTTCCCGCGCGGCAAGTGATGAAATATGAACAAAGCGCTTTACGCCGTTGCGCGCTGCCGCCTCTGCAATCGCCCGGGAACCCTTTTCGTTGGCCACAAAAAAATCACTGCGCCTGAGCGCACCGGTAGCACCTGCAACATGGATGACAACATCCGCGCCATTCGTCAGATCATCCAGCGCAGCGTCGTTCTGCAAATCGCCCTGCACCAATCGTAGTTCAACAGGCAAGTTTGCCTTAGGTACATCGCGCACAAGCGCTGACACGTGATAGTTCTTTGCCAGAAATTCGGAAACCACAGCCCGGCCTACAAAACCCGTAGCTCCAGTGAGAGCAATTTTCAATGGCATGACAGTCTTCGTCTATGCCTATTGGGCAGCAGCCAGAAATTCAGCCGCATGTCTTGCCCGACCGGTAATTTCAGCGAGTTCACCGGATATGAATTTCTGCTTGGCTCCGGCCCGTGAAAGCTTTCCCGAAGAAGTAAACGGCAGGCTCTTCGGCGGCACCAGCACAACGGAGCATTCAACGCCAGCACTGTGGTGCACCACTGCGGAAACTTCCCGCCTCAGCTTCTCGATCTCGGCTTCTTTGGTCACGCGGCATTGCACCAGCACAACCACGTCATCATCGCCGTCCTCGCCCTCAACGGCAAAGGCCGCAACGTCACCAGACTTGAGCGGCTCGACTTGTTCAGCCGCCCATTCAATGTCCTGCGGCCAGATATTGCGGCCATTATGCAGGATCAAATCCTTTGCCCGGCCAGTAATGACAATCTCATCGTCCAGCATGTAGCCCATGTCGCCAGTTGCCAAAAAGCCGTCAGCTGCAATCGCAGCTTCAGTGGCTTGCGCGTTGTGATAGTAGCCCGACATCAGGCTTGGCCCTTTCACAAAGATATGGCCAATCTCACGGTCCTTGAGCATCAGTCCGGATTCATCGCGAACCACCATCTCATGGCCGGGAAGCGGCTTGCCGCAAACAACAAAGCTGCGCACCGCATCCTTGTCCTGGGCTTCTTTTGCCGGGATTGCCCGGCCTGAGTTTTTGTAGGCAAACTTGTCAATTGTATCAATACGAATGGGTTGCGAAACATCGCTGAAGGAAACCGCAAGCGTCGATTCCGCCATGCCATAGCTTGGCAAGAACGCATTGTGGTCAAAGCCCGCAACGGAAAGTGCTTCGCCAAATTGCTTGAGCACATCCGCCCGCACCATATCACCGCCAATGCCGGCGGCACGCCAGTTGCTGAGATCAAGGGTCACCGCTTCGCCATTGATGCGGCGAGCTGCAAGATCGTAACCGAAGCTTGGCGAATAGGAGACCGTTGAGCGGTTTTCCGACATCAGCCGCAGCCAGAGAGCGGGCCTGCGCGCAAACGATGGCGTTGAAATGTAGTCAACAGTCACCTGCCCCATCATGGGTGCCAGGCAAAATCCTACCAGTCCCATGTCGTGGTAAAGCGGCAGCCAGGAAAATGCCCGGTCATTCTTTGTAACCCGCAAACCATCGCGCAGGATGCCTTGCGTGTTCGCCATGATGGCCTTTTGGGTAATCAAAACACCCTTGGGCTCCGAGGTGGACCCGGATGAATATTGGATATAGGCCACTTCATCGGGCCCGAAGGCTTCAAGCTTTGTGAGCGACTCAGGCAACGCCCGCAGCGCCTCATGGGTCAGAACTTTCTCAACTCCGGCACCTGCGGCACCGGCACGAACATGACCTGCGAGATCAGCCGAGGTGATAACGGCGCAGGCCGCAGCCGCACGCAGCATGCCGGTGACACGGTCAACATAGGCATCCTTGCCGCCGATATACATGGTGTATGGCATGGGGCACGGAACCAGTCCCGCGTACTGGCAACCAAAAAACACCGCCATGAATTCTGGTCCGGTTTCGGCAATCACCGCAACCCGGTCGCCGCGCTTCATGCCTGCCGACATCAGTTTCCGCGCCGTAGCCAAAGCCCGGCTGCGCAATTCCGCGTAAGTCATAACGTGGCTCAACACGCCCTTAGCCGAATAGAAATTAAACCCGGTCAGCCCGCGCGCCGCATAATCCAAACCTTCGGCAATTGTCTTAAATCCAGCGAGCTTCTGCTCCAGATCGCGATTTGAGCGCGGTGTTCTGACCAATTCAGTCTCCACCGCTCCAACGCTATGCTTCACCGCCTGTGCAGTCATCCACCAATACCCCTGGGATTCTTGTTCTTTTTTTAGTCCCCGCGAATCGGACAGGATCCGCTTAAGCCCGTGTTTTGAGTAACAAGGGCAGGCAGCAACGTGAAATCAAATGGTGTTTCAGTTTGTTACGCTTGGGAAAAGGCTCAAAACTTGAGCTTTCCCAATGAGATAGCGGCAACAACCAGGGCGAGGAAGCCCAGGATAAGTCCATTGAACCAGGCATAAATCACGGCCCCGGTGGTATATCTTGCCGACGGCTTCGAAACCGGCGCCGCGTGCGCAATTTGCCGTTCCCGCGCGATCATCCGGTGCGCCAGATAGGTTTTTAGATAATTTACCATTTCCGCCCGGTCCGCGGTTTCAAAAAGCGCCTCGCGGCCCCCCTGATTGTCCTGCTGCAGGCGGTAAGTGCGGTAATCCGGCTCCATAACGACAAAGGATATCAAATCAACCCAAAGTCGCGGCGGTTCGCCGGGAACCAACGCAAGATCAAAGATATTTGCCGCTTCAGGTGTTGCCGCAATCACGGGAACGATATCGTCTTTCAGAACCTGCAACCTCAGGGATTTGGAGTCCTTGATCCCCAGAACAGCCTCAAAATGAGCCGCTTCCGCCAAGCGAGCCTTGCGCAATGCGCCGCTGAGATCGTCACGCTCGGCCACCAAAACGGCTCCTCAAACCCACAAACTGTACCAAGACAGGACACATCCTTAACGGATTACCCAGTTTCAAGTATCGCTGCAGAAAGAGTGCCAGATGAAAAACTTAGGCCCCGCAGGACGCCGGCAACTTGGCCTGCCCAAACCAAAGTTCAAATGTATTGGCCCGCGCCTTGGCCGCACTGCCCTCAACTTCTGAAAGGTCTTTCAGGGTAATGGGCAAACCCACATTGTTAAATATCTTCACCAGGGCATTTCCGCGCTCAATGTCTGACGCGCGGAAAACCCGAAGCTCATGGCCGTCTCCATTCCAGGTGGCGCGCGCGAAACCGGGAACGACAATATTGGTACGGTCCGTATCCTTCACCTTGGCCATCAACACGCTCATGCAGGCCCGTTGCTTGTCATTCATCGCATGGATGAAGATACGGCTTGGCATCCGCTCCAGCGCCTGCCGGAAGGTATCGGCCACTTTTGTGTTTTCAACCGAGGCTTTGAGCAA
Organism: uncultured Aestuariivirga sp.; assembly: GCA_964530965.1. Classification (GTDB taxonomy): domain Bacteria; phylum Pseudomonadota; class Alphaproteobacteria; order Rhizobiales; family Aestuariivirgaceae; genus Aestuariivirga. The sequence goes on from CAZHCO010000318.1 coordinate 11,157, forward strand.
CGCCTGCTCCATCAGGGGCAGCAGTTCCTTGTCGGCGGAAGAGTTCGCATAAGACAATTGCGCGGCCACAAACTCCACCGGCACCTTGTCGTTTTTCAGCAAATACTCAAACATGGCCACGCCATACTTGCGCCGTTCTGGGTTCTGGTCACTGACCAGATCAATCATGGTTTTGAGATCATTCAGGTTCTGCTGCCAACGCGTGTAATAAAGCCCGGTGCCCGCCACCGAGACAGGAATCATCACGGTTGCCAATAACTGCACAGCCATTTCACGAAGGGGCCTCGCTGTTGTGTTCACTTAATCTCTCCCATCAGTCTTCTTCCACATTCACATCGTGGTTAGCTGTCACGCCACGATGCGGCATAAAACCCGCGACAGCCTGCATGAACAGCACCAGGCCAATATCGCGGGCAACTACGTAAGCCGGATCAAGGTTAAGGGCAAATACCATGATGGTTATGGCGTCGAGCCCACCGGGTGCAAGAGCGAGACAGTTAGGCTCATGGGCCGATCGGCACCAGCGGACTAATCACTCAGCCGCGTGAAGCTTTGCCACCTCGGTCCGCAAGTCGTCTTCCCGCCGCTTCTTTGCAACGGCTGCCTCGCCGCCGGAGGTTTCGTGGAATATGGCAAGTGTATCCAGTTCGTTCTCTTCCGATGGCGTGATGGCGAGATCGCTGTAGGGTACCTTTTTCTGCTCGCGCTCGACGCGGCGAAGCAACCGGTAGGCATTCCAGATCATCCAAGCGTAACCGCTGGCCTTCTTCGTGACTTCAGCGGCATATTTGGGATAGAACACCAGCGGATGCTCGATCGGCAGGCCACCCCGGCGGTCCTTGCGGTATTTGAGCCTGAACAAACCTCCCTCAAGCGGATGAAGATGCTCGATCTTGTACATGAGATAGAACCACAGCATTAGCCGCATCTTGGCACGTGGCCGCCCGCCAGGCAGTGCCGCGGCACGCCGGATCACCGTTTCCATATGCTGGGGCGTGTAATAGCTATGCCAAGCCTCACGATATGCTGCCTCCCATTCGGCATCACTCATCTTCGGGTGATGGGTAACCCGGTGGTTCAGGTCGTATTTGTTGAGGTCTCCATCCATCCATACCTGCTTCGTGAGCAGCGTCTTGTGATCTTCCGAACCGGGCAACGGCGTCAGAAAGAAGAACTCGAGGAGATCGACCGGCAATTCGTGCTTGATGATCTCGATATCCCGTAGAATAGATTCCTTGGTATCGTTCGGAAAGCCGAGAATATAGCCGGCATAGGTGGTGCAGCCATGGTCGCGCCATTTCTGTAGCATCAGGCGGTATTCGGTAATCTTGTTCTGCCGTTTCTTGGCGGCGAGAAGATTGTCGGGATTAATGTTCTCCAATCCGATGAACACCCGGTTGACGCCAGCGCGGGCCGCCTTCTCGATGAAATTGACAATGCGATGACAAAGCGTGTCGACCTGGATCACCAGCCTGATTTTGATGCCCTCCTTCTCGCGCAAGTGAATAAGCCGGTCGAACAACGGCTCCCACTCTCTGTTGCGGGCGAAATTGTCGTCGGTGATGAAGAACTTGTGGATTCCGTGGGCAGCATTCTCGCGCACGATTGCCTCGAGATCGTCGGGAGTGCGGAACCGGCTCTTGCGCCCCTGCACGTTGATGATTGTGCAGAACGAGCACTGGAACGGGCAGCCGCGGCCCAAATCGAAACTCGAGCGCCTGCCCTGAGTCCGCCGCACGGTATCGCCGGTCAGCAAGGGCATTGGCTGCCCCTCTATCGAGGGCAAATCCTTCATATAGTTGTAGATTGGCTTGAGCTGGCCGGCATAGGCATCGCGCAGCACCTCGTCGAGCCGGAGCTCCTCGGCCTCACCGGCAAAGATGGCAGCGCCCTGCGCCTGGATGCGCGCGATTTCTTCAGGTATTTCCGGCAGCATGGCCAGGCATCCCGACACATGAAAGCCGCCGACCGCCACCGGCAATCCGGCATCGATGAAAGGTTGCGCGATATCCATGGCGCGTGGAAACTGGTTCGATTGAACGCCGACAAGTGCGATCAGCGCCCGTCCGCCACTGCGACGAATATCGCCGATGATCCGATCGGGACGGATCCGAATGTTGGTCTCATCATAGGTCGCAAGGCGGATATCGACATCCGGACCCAGTACCTGGCGACGCACGCTGTCAAGCGCCAATCCGTTGACCGCTGCCAGCGTGTTGGAGGGAATGTCGGAACGCAGCCACTGGATGGGATAACCATCGTCGTCGTAATGCGACGGCTTAATCATTATGAAATGAAATGCGTCAGTCCTGATCGAACTCATGGCACCCTTCCGCTGCTACCCATCAGGCAACTCTGCCGACTCCGTTACCTCATTGGATCGTAGACCGATATCCACCCGATGACCAGCCTGTTGAACTGAGATAGCCGCCCATCAGGTTACCTGCGATGGGGCCGCGCCATCGTCGCCATTACATCACTCCCATCAATCTTTTTCCACATCCACGTCTTGGTTCGACGCAACATTGCGATGTAACACAAATCCGGTTACCGCCGGCATAAGTACAACCAAGCCAATATAGCGGGCAACCTGATGGGCAGCTACGTAAGCCGGATCTAGGTTAAGGGCAAATGCCATGATCGTCATGGCTTCAAGGCCACCAGGTGCAAAGGCAAGCAGCGTGAGTGCCAAGGGCAAATCGGCAACCGTGCTGGTGACCACGGCCCCCATCACAGCAATGACCATGGCGATGACAAATCCGGCAAATCCGTCACCAAGGGCCGTGCGCAACTCCGGCCAGGAAATGTCCTTGAAGCGCAAGCCAATCATCACGCCCAGAATGATGTTGGCCGGAATCAGAATGGAATCAGGAGCACCCCCATGAACAACTCCACTGAGGCCCAAGGCAACACTCATAAGGGCCGCGCCCAATATGTGACCCGCCGGAACCTTCAACCACGCAAACAACAGGCCAGCCGCTGCCGAAGCGCCAATGAGAATCATGATTTCCTGGATACTTGCCATGGCTGCCGTTGAACTTGCCACAACGAGTGGCGGCGAAATGAATACGATCACCGCCGGCAAGGCGGCTATCAGGAAAAACAGGCGCACACATTGGGAAATGGTGACGCGCCGCATATCCGCTCCCGAAGTGCTCGCCAGCAATATGACGATGGAAAGCGCACCGGGAAGGCTGGCAAACAATGCCGTAGGTCTGTTCCAATAACGAAAGCGTTCATAATAAAACATACAGGCCCAGACGATAAGCGCCACGGTGACACCCAAACATACAATGCTCAGCGGCCACTGGGCGGCGCGCGCCAGCGTATCGGTATTGACCGCTGTTCCCGTTTGGATACCAAGCAAGATGAAAGCAGCTGTCTGCAGGATTTTCGGAAGATCGAGCTTCTGATCGGAATAAATGGCAATGATCGTGGCAACCAGACTTCCTGCCAGCCATGGGGCCGGAACATCTATGGCAAAGCAGAGGGCACCACCTGCTGTTCCAACTGCAAGGGCTCGGATAACGCTTATCATATGAAGTCACCCACCCTGGTTTCGGATTCCAAATCAATGGCTTCCGGTAGAAACTTCACATTCAAGACAAGCAGCAGAATCATTTGACTTTGAGGAGACGGTCCGGATGATAAGGCGCAATTAACGGGTCACGTTTGCCGTCCAACAGTTCAGCTACAGTGAAAAGCCCGACTGCGGGAGCAAGCGTAATGCCTGAATGCATCACCGTGAGATAAAGCCCCTCGCGGTTTTGCGGGCGACCGATCATCGGAAACCCGTCCCCAGGAGTTGGCCTGAAGCCAAGCGTATGGAAATCCATCTCCACATGTTCCGCCCCGATGACCATGTCCTGCACTTTCTGATAAAGCGCCGCAGCCGCACCTTGCGGATCATCGGCGGGATCACTGCCGGAGAAATCGGCTCCGGCCACAAGCCTCCCCTCAGAAGTTTGCCGCACATGTAGTTCGGGTGTCATCAGAAGTGTGTGCAGAACCTCGCCCATGGGCTTCGAATGAACCAGCAACCCGACCGGAGCGCCAATATCATAGGAAAGGCCGATGCTCTTCAGCAATGTAACAGCGCCAGCGCCGGCGGCTATGACCACTTCATCGGCATGCAACACGCCTTCATTGATGCAAACACCAGTAATACGGCCATTCTTCTCCTCAAGCCATTTCGCATGGGAATTGCGCAAAACCTTGACACCCATCGCTTCAGCGCTCGCGAGAAAAGCCAAGGCCGTTGCCAAAGGTTCCACTTTTCCCTCCTTTGCCACATGAAGAGCAAAATCCGGCGGTTGCTTGATATTGGGTTCAATGCGCAGGGCTTCGGCGCGATTGACGCGACGAATGCCATAGCCCCATGAGCTATGTTCAGCGGCAAACGCCTCAAGTTGATCAGGCGGCAAATCCCAAAGCAATCCGCCACACCAATCGACTTCCAGCCCCGGTACTTCGCGGTCAATACGCCGCCATTCCGCCAGCGAACGTTCACGCAAACGGAAATAGCTTTCCGGATTTCCCCAGCTTGCATTGATCCAGGCCCAGGAATTGCGCGTGGCGACACCACCGGGTTCGCCCGCTTCAATCACCGTAACCTCAGCCCCGGCCTTTACCAGATGCCACGCGATGGAGGTCCCGATGATGCCAGCTCCAACAACAATAATTCGCTTTACCAAGATTACCCCTTCCGCGCCGGCACTTCTGCGGCAATACGTTTGATCACGGCGGCCTGCCGCACCAGCTCGCTATCCGGCATCGCGCTATAACACGGCACCACAATCAGATCACGCATCACGCCCGCCGCTGTTTTAGGCTCAAGTCCGGGCCTATCCTGGGGCGCCGCAATATGCTGGGAGCGCGGCAGGTCGGCGGCATCAAATCCTTCCCCGCGCAGTGCTTCGATAAACTTGCGTGGCTCGCTCACCAGCAGGGGGAATACCCAGTAGTCATGATGCGCATTGGCTTGCGCCGGTTGCACAACAGAAGTTCCGATCAGCCCGCTCAGCCGTTCGCCTTTGCGCTGACGCGTGGAGACCTGCCCCATCTCGAAATGCGCGAGCCTCCGGTTCATCAGATACAGCATCGTCGCCGACGGTTGGAACCGCATGTTCTTGGCCGTCTTGAGCGGCGCCACATCGCGCACCCGGTCAGCAAGTTTGTCCTCATAGTCCTGGCCTTTGGCCCGGTAGAAGCGGTAGATGGCAGCCAGCACCGGTCGCGCTGTGATAAGTTTGAGCCCCATGAACTGCAGGATACGTTTGCGGTGCTTGGCTTCCGGCTGCACCGGATAATGTGACTGGATCGCCCGCATGCGGTCACGGAGATTTTGGTCTTTGACCCTGATCAGCGCACCGCCAAGGGCAGTGGCGGTCTTGATCGGGCCAAAGGAAAACATGTTCACATCCGCTGCGGCCGAACCCGGATAGTTACGGCCATTAAAAGCCTGCGCGCAATCTTCCGCAGTGATAAGCCCGCGGGCTTTCGCCAATTCGAACACTGGATCGAGATCGAGCCTCGTACCAAAAAGATGAGCCGCCACGAACACCCGCGAGCGTGGCGTGATCACAGCGCTCAAACGTTCAACATTCGGGCCCATATGCGCAAGATCGAGATCAACCGGAACCGGCACCAGCCCTGCGTCCTTCACGATCTTCACCATGCCTTTGACGTTAAGGGCAGAGAATATGACTTCATCTCCCGGCTTCAGGTCGAGGGCCTGCAACAGAAGATCAAATCCCGAGCGCACCGAATAGGCAGC
>CAZHCO010000319.1:0-5132 GCA_964530965.1 uncultured Aestuariivirga sp.
GGCCAGGACATGACAAATGTTCCACCCTACGAGCGGCCTGTGAACATGATGTTTCAGTCCTACGCGCTGTTCCCGCATATGACTGTCGAACAAAATGTAGGCTACGGCTTGAAGCACGAGAACATGACCGATGCCCAGCGCAAGGACCGCATGAAGCAAATGCTTGACCTCGTCCAGCTCTCGCAATTTGGCGGACGAAAACCCCACCAGCTTTCCGGTGGCCAGCGCCAGCGTGTGGCCCTGGCCCGAGCCTTGGCAAGGCAGCCCAAAGTGCTTCTTCTTGATGAACCGCTCGGCGCCCTCGACAAGAAATTGCGCGAGCACACCCAATTTGAAATCATGAATATTCAGGAAAAGACCGGAATTACTTTTGTCGTTGTGACCCATGATCAGGAAGAAGCGATGACTCTTTCCACACGCATCGCCGTCATGGACAAAGGGTTCATTCGCCAGACTGGCACACCGACAGAGATTTATGAGTTCCCCAAGACCAAGTTTGTGGCCGACTTCATTGGCTCCATCAATCAATTCCAAGGCACCGTAAAATCTGTGACCAAAGACAAGGCCATCGTGGCCTGTGCTGATTGGGCGGGAGATATAATTGTTGATCGCGATGCCACGGTTGATGTTGGCCAAAATGTATCTGTCGCAGTTCGGCCTGAAAAGATCTCGATTAACAAGAAGACGCCAGCCAAAGGTCTCAATGCCGTCGAAGGCAAGGTTCTTGATCTCGGTTATTTTGGCAAAGACTCGCTGTATCGTGTGAAACTTTCCTCGTCCGCTCTCGTACGTGTCAACCGAGTGAATGACCAGCGCGGTGGAGAAAGTGCCCGCGTTGCCCAATGGGAAGACAAGGTTTGGCTTTCCTTTGAGCCTTCAGCTGCAATTCTGTTGAAGGACTAGCCCATGGCTGGTGTCGCTCCACAGAAATCCGCGCCCGTCCCGCTGGAACTTGAACTGCCCGGCGGCAAGAGCGGCTTTCGCAATTGGCTCCATCGCGAGGCCTGGCGCGACATTATTATTACCACACCCTTTATTTGGCTGCTTTTGTTCTTCGTTGTCCCGTTCTTCATCATTGTTGCCATGAGTCTGGCTCAATCGGTCATTGCCCAGCCCCCCTTCCGCTTTTCCGAGACCTGGCCCTATGTCACGTTTGAAAACTTTGAGCGGCTTTTTTCTGATTATGTTTATCTCAGGGGCTATCTTACCTCGCTCCGCAATGCCCTGATTGCAACGGGCCTGTGCCTGCTCCTTGGCTATCCCATGGCCCTTGGCATAGCGCGCGCCAAGGGTGCCTGGCGCAACATCCTGCTCCTCCTCGTCATCCTGCCGTTCTGGACCTCATTCCTGCTGCGCGTTTATGCCTGGATTGGCATGATGGGCAGCAACAGCTGGTTCAACCGGTGGCTTACCTCGGTCGTCAATGTGTTCCTGCCGGCGGGTTCCGAATTCAATTCAATCCCCATGATGAATTCCAACTTCGCGGTTATCCTCGTCGTGGTCTATTCCTACCTGCCCTTTATGATTCTGCCGCTCTTCGCCAATCTGGAAAAACTTGATTACACCCTGAATGAGGCGGCGATGGATTTGGGCTCCAAGCCCATGCAGGTGTTCAGGGATGTGACGCTGCCACTCTCCATGCCGGGAATTGTCGCTGGTTGTCTGCTGGTTTTTATTCCGGCAACGGGTGAACTGGTCATTCCAAGCCTGGTGGGCAACGCTGCCGATCCGATGATTGGCCGGGTGATCAACGACGAGTTCTCGCTCAACCGCCATTGGCCCATGGCATCGACCATTGCTGTTGCCCTTCTCATGCTCCTGGTCGTGCCCATTATGCTCTATAACAGGATGCAGGAGAAATCAGCCGAGGGGCCAAAATAATGCGCCAGCGCTCAACTTTCCTCTTCTCCTGCCTGTGTTTTGGCTTTGCCTTCTTTTACATTCCCATCATTTCGATGATCATATTCTCCTTCAACAAGTCGCGGCTTGCGACCGTCTGGGGCGGGTTCTCGGTTGAGTGGTACTTCAAGCTTTTCAAGAACGCCCAGATCATAAAGGCCGCCACACTTTCACTGGAGATCGCGGTTCTCAGCGCAACCTTTGCAACAATCCTCGGTACCATGGCTGGCATGGCGCTCGCCAGGTTCTCCAGGTTCCGTGGCCGCACGCTTTTTTCGGGGCTAGTATCTGCCCCGCTCATCATGCCTGAGGTCATTACCGGCGTGTCTTTACTGTTGCTGTTTGTGTTTATGGAGCGTTACTTCGGCTGGCCGGCCAAGCGTGGCTTCACCACCGTCACTATCGCCCACACGACCTTTGCCATGTCTTATGTGGCAGTAATTATCCAATCGCGGCTCCTATCCATGGATGTGTCATTGGAGGAAGCCGCCATGGATTTGGGCTCAAAGCCCTGGCAGGTACTGTTTGACGTAACCTTGCCCATCATTGCACCCGCCATGGTCTCTGGCTGGCTTCTCGCCTTCACCATTTCTTTGGATGACGTCGTCATCACCAACTTCACAACGGGCCCGGGTGCCACAACGCTTCCTATTCTAATCTGGGGCAAGGTGAAGCTCGGCGTAACACCTGATATCAATGCGCTGGCAACTCTCATTGTGCTTGTGGTCAGCGTTGGTGTTGGTCTTGCAGGTTATCTCATGTACCGCACCGAGAAAAAACGCGAACGAGACATGCAAATGGCCTTTGCTGCCAATAAGTGAAACCTAGCGCGCGTCCCGGCGGGGTGGAATCATCCCGCCGAAAAGGACTCGCGCCAGGTTAATATGCTGGAGCAAATCCTTGTCGGCGAAGTCATTCAACTTCGCCGGGATTTGCTCTAGTCGTTACTGCTGACAAGTTTCGGTTTTGCGTCCGCCAGTTTGACGGGCTCTTCCACCTCAAGGCTTTCAATGCGAAGCCCCCGCTTGACGATTTTTTCCGCCGAGAGTGAAAGCTTTTCCAGATCCGAATTTGCATTGCCGAAATGCTTTTGCAGATCGCTGACGCGTTCTTTCAAGCGCGCCACATCTTCGAGCAAACGCATCACTTCAATCTTGATCACATGGGCCTGTTCGCGCATGGCCGAATCCTTGAAAATCGCCTGCATGGTCTGGATGAGCAGCATCAGCACATTTGGCGAGGCAATGATCACGCGAGCCCGGTGCGCCTTCTGGATGATGTCCTCAAATTTTTCATGCAGGTCCGCATAGATCGATTCAGACGGCACAAACATGATGGCTGTCTCGTGCGTTTCCCCCGTAATCAAATATTTTTCGGCAATGTCCTTCACATGTTTTGAAACATCGCTCCGCAGCCGCGCTTCAGCGGCGCGAACTTCGCTTTCACCTTTGGCCTCACGCAAGCTGTTGAATGCCTCCAGTGGAAACTTTGCGTCAATCACCAGACGCAGCTCTGAATCCGGCAGACTGATAAGACAATCGGGCCGCATCCCGTTGGTAAGGGTGGGTTGGAACGCATAAGCTCTGGCATGAAGTCCGTCACGCACGATGGCCTCCATGCGTCCCTGGCCATAGGCGCCCCGCGCCTGCTTGTTGGACAGAATGTCCTTGAGCGAAATCATCTCGGTGGAAAGCGACGTCAGGTTCTTCTGGGCTGCATCAATGACCGCTAGACGCTCATAGAGATGGGTGAGGGACTGTGTCGTGCGCTCCGCCTGGTCATTGAGCCCCAGCCCAATGCGCTGCCCCACATGGTCCAGCCGCTCGTCAAGGGTGCGGGTGAGATGAGCCTGGGCGCCCTGGGATTGATCTGCGAAATTGCGCAGCGTTCCCGTCATCTCGGCGAGGCGGTATTCCAGTTCCGACGCCCTCCGCATGGTTTCAAGGGTTTCGCTCTTCCGGTTCCGCTGGCCCCGCCACGTAACGATTAAGGTAATGACGATGAGAATGAGGGCAAGCCCAGCTCCCGCCAGCAATACATCAAGCAAGGTAAAAGCCTTGGACCCGATTTGAAGGATGACTTGGTTAAGCTGCATGGAACTCTTCTAGCGCGATTCGGCTAGGCGCGCATTCCGCCTAGGTTGAATGACCTAGGCGATAACAATTCGCGCAAAGAATGAAGTAGCGTGGCCCGTCCACACTCAACAAAGCGTGGACGGGCCCTTGACCCGCACAACTCGGGACGGCGACAGGAGCCGCACAGGTCAACTCGCTCACAAACAGGGGTAGCTATAGGTTCCCGAAAATTTTCCCTCTCAAGAACCAGCTTTTGGCTGGCTAATCCCCGCTGGATTGAGTGTGAGAGTGACTTTCGAAGATGGCTTCAAGACGGGCAGAACGCGGCGGTGCGCGGGCAACATTGCGGCGAGATCATGGACAGATCACTGACCTGCTGGTCTAAAGCCGGAACAATAATGTTCAGGAACAATCGTTTAACGCGGGTTCTTAAGAGCGCGGCCAGGTGTCATAACTGACTCAATAAAATCGTTGTGCTGGGAAAAATAAATCCCAAATCCGCGGCTCAAGCCGAATACCAGTTCCTTGAATACCTTGGTCATGATGACCTCCTTAAAGCGCACCTTCACGTCTACTAGGCGCTATGCCATTGAAATATGAACGAAATATAGAGATTCAAGCGCGGGAAACGTGGCTCAGCTATGTGCGGCCTGCATGGCGAATCGATCCGTCGCCCGAATCAGCGCGTCAGTGATTCCCGGTTCCGTGGCCGTATGGCCCGCATCGGGAATGATCTCAAAGTCCGTCTCAGGCCAGGCCTTGTGCAGGGCCCAGGCAGTTTCCGCCGGGGTCGCCACATCATAGCGGCCTTGGACAATCACGCCGGGCAGCCCCCGGAATTTGTCCGCTCCGGCGAGGAGCTGGTCATCGCTCTCGAAGAAGCCCCCGTTGATGAAATAGTGACATTCGATGCGGGCAAAGGCCAAAGCAAAGGCATCATTGCCAAATTCAATGACGAGCTTGGGATTGGGGCGCAGCGAAAGCGTGCTCGCTTCCCATTGGCTCCAAGCCTTGGCACAGGCCAATTGTTCGGCGACATTATTGCCGGTTAGTCTCTTATGATAGGCGGCAACGAGATCATTGCGCTCGCTGGCCGGGATGGGCGCCACATAGGCCTCCCAGGCATCGGGAAACAGTGCGCTGGCCCCTTCCTGGTAG
>CAZHCO010000320.1:0-1616 GCA_964530965.1 uncultured Aestuariivirga sp.
GCGATTTCCTGGTCGGTGGAGGCAGGATGGGCGATTGCTTCGGCCAATTCCTTTTCGAGAGATCTATGTTTTGATATCAACTCACCTAAGTGGGCCTGAAGGGTCATTAAAGTCCTCCGCTGATGCTCAAGTTAACGACGCCATGATGACATAGACTTGGGGGCTTGTCGAACGCCTTTCAAGGGCATAGGTGAAGAGGTTTGAAATCAAGGCTTTGGGAGCAGGTTGAGGCCTATGGACACGTTGCAGGAGGTAGCCCTTCGGTCAAAGTTGCAGAATTTGCTGCAGCAGCACCGTGATCTCGATACGGCGATTGCCTCGCTGGAAGAGACTGGAACGGGCGACCAGTTGCAACTTCGGCGATTGAAAAAAATGAAACTCGATTTGAAAGATCAGATACAGAAGATCGAGAACATGTTGATTCCCAATATTATTGCTTGAAAGGCTGGGCATTTTGAAAGCACCTGTCGCCATTGTCATGGGCAGCCAGTCGGACTGGGCCACGATGAAGCATGCCGCTGAAATTCTTGATGTCCTAGGCGTGGCCCATGACTCGCGAATCGTCTCGGCGCATCGCACGCCGAAGCGGCTTTACGATTTTGCAGGAGGGGCCAAGGCCGAAGGAATCAAAGTGATTATTGCAGGTGCTGGCGGAGCAGCTCATCTGCCGGGGATGGTGGCGGCTTTGACCACGCTCCCGGTGTTTGGCGTGCCGGTGGAATCGAAGGCGCTTTCGGGTCAGGATTCGCTTTTGTCCATTGTGCAAATGCCTGCCGGAATTCCGGTGGGCACCTTGGCCATCGGCAAGGCGGGAGCCATAAATGCTGGCCTGCTTGCGGCCAGTGTTCTGGCACTGAGCGACAAGGCACTTGCCAAGCGGCTTGAGGCCTGGCGCGAGAAGCAGACGGCAGGCGTTGCGATCACGCCCAAGGACGATGCTTGATGCGTCTTGATAAACCTTTAGCGCCGGGTTCGACGATTGGCATTTTAGGCGGCGGGCAATTGGGGCGCATGCTGGCGCTGGCGGCGGGGCAGCTCGGCTTGAAGTGCCACATCTTTGCGCCGGAAGGGGACAGTCCAGCTTTTCAAGTTTCGGCTGCACATATGGTTGCGGGTTATCATGACTTCGCAGCCCTTGAAGCGTTTGCGAAACGCGTTGACGTCGTCACTTACGAATTTGAAAATGTACCGGGGGACACGGCGGCATTTCTGGAAAAGCACTGTGTCCTTGCGCCAAGTTCCGCCGCATTGAGAACTGCACAGGACCGGATTGATGAAAAAACCTTCATCGCTGGTTTGGGAATTCCCGTTGCGCCATTTGCGGCAGTGAACGGCGAAGCTGAACTGGAAGAGGCCATTGCCCACATCGGCAGGCCCTCAGTGTTGAAGACGCGGCGCTTTGGTTACGACGGCAAGGGACAGGCCAAGATTGTGGAGGAAACATCTGCTGCCGCAGCATGGGCCGAAATCGGCAACGCCCCCGCCATTCTTGAAGGTTTCATTTCCTTCGACAAGGAAATCTCGGTGATCGCGGCGCGGGGCTGGGATGGAGCGATTGCGGTTTATGATGTGCCGGAGAACCATCATGAAAACCACATCCTCAAGACCTCAACGGT
>CAZHCO010000321.1:0-8342 GCA_964530965.1 uncultured Aestuariivirga sp.
ACGGACCGAACCAAGATTAAAGCCGAACCTCCCAAATTTCCGCTTCAATGAATTCAATGCTTTAGCAAATTGTAATTTTCTGAAATCAAGTAGATTTGCTCCAAATCTAGATTCGAATAACGTTTTCACACAGCCTCGACCCCAAACGGACGTAGCAGTACGAGAAACGGATGTCCGCTTTCAGGGTTGAAGCGGACATCGTTCACAGATAGCCGTATAATCGCGATTTGAGAGTACATGCCCTAACGCTACTCACTAAACAGGCAGGCAGCAGAAACCAAAAAAACGCTTGAAGCCGACAAGCTCGAGGAAGCTCAGCGAGCCAATTGGAAAAGCGCATAAAAAAGAGGCCGCTGTTGAGCGGCCTCTTCCGTGAGATGCGTTCCGTCAGCATCTCGATTAAAGATCGATCAGGCAGTAACCCCTGCCAAGAATTCGATCCGCACGAGCCTGACGGCATACGCTGTGAACTCACTCGACATCGGATCACCTCCTTTCAATTGTTAATGACGGTACAAATGTGCCGCCTTGCACAAGCAATTGCAAGCAGGCATTTTGGCCCGCGCAAACAAGGAAAAATCATGCCATCTGCCGATCTGATCATCGCCAATGCCCGCCTTTTGACTATGCACAAGCCCGCCATGCGCGCCGATTCGCTTGCCATCAAGGGCAATCGGATTCTCGCCGTGGGATCAAATGCAGATGTGAAAGCCCTCAAGGACAAGAATACCCGTGTCGTCGATGCCAAGATGAATACCGTGATGCCCGGCATCATCGAAAGCCATATTCACCTGTTTAGTGGGGCGGTTGAACTCGATAGCTTGATGATAAATAATATCAAAGGCTTATCCGCGGTATCGGAATCAATTCGTGAATATGCCAGAGCCAATCCAAAGGACCGCATCATCATTGCAAACAGTGCGTCGCCAGTTTCGTTCGGCGATGATATTCCCATTACCCGTCACGTTCTGGACACCATCATTTCCGACCGGCCCCTGGCGCTCATCTGCTTCGATCATCATACTATTTGGGCCAACACCAAGGCGCTTGAAACCACCGGACTTTTGCATGGTGCCAGCCTGCCCCCGGGCAATGAAATTGTTATGGATAGTGACGGCCTTGCAACAGGTGAACTCCGCGAAGCCGCCGCCTTTGCACCCCTTCTTGAACTCACCGCCACGGGCGGGCGCGAATGGCTCGGCATGGTGACGGGTGGAAATCCTGTGCCGCTGGCCAGTGCTTCCGAACGACTCATTGACCAGCGCTTCATGAAACGCGGACTGGATTACTGCGCCTCCCTCGGCATCACCTCAATCCACAACATGGATGGCAACTGGTATCAGCTTGAACTGCTAAAGGCATTGCAAGACAACAACGAACTCATCGCCCGAGTTGAAGTCCCCTTTCACTACAAAAATTTCTTTGAAACGTCCCGTGTCGATGAAGCCATTGAAATGCGCAATCAGTATCAGGGTGACATGCTGCATTCGGGCCGCGTCAAGATTTTCATGGACGGCGTTCTGGAATCCATGACCGCACTGATGCTGGACGATTATCCCGGTTTTCAAGGCCAGCGCGGCGCGCCACTGTTCACCGCGCAACAGTTCAACGAAGTCGCCACCCGCGCCGATAAGCACAAGCTGCAAATCAGCGTCCACGCCATTGGCGATGGCGGAGTTCGCCGCACGCTCGACGGCTATGAAGCAGCGCGCAAAGCAAACGGCGAAAGAGACAGCCGCCACCGCATCGAACATATCGAACTCATCGACAAAGCCGACATTCCCCGCCTCAAACAATTAGGTGTCATCGCCTCCCTGCAGCCCATTGTGGGCTTAGGCGTTCCCGGCAATCCGCTGGAACCCTGCCGCACCCGCATCGGTGACAAGCTGCCACAAGCTTACGCGTGGCAAACCCTGCGCGAAACCGGTGCAACAATAGCCTTCTCCTCTGACTGGCCCGTGTCCCCGCTTGATCCCTTCCTCGGCATTCAATCCGCCATGACAGCCGTTCCCCTGTCGCCCCAAAGCAACCCGCAAGCCCAATCTCTGCTGGATGCGCTCGACGGTTTCACCGCGGCGGGCGCCTATACGGAATTCGCGGAAGAGAAAAAAGGGAAGCTGTTGCCGGGAATGCTGGCAGACGTAATCGTTCTCAATGGTGATATTGAAGCGACCCCCGCCCAACAGATTTCAACCCTGAAACCCTTGCTCACCATCTGCGATGGCCGGGTTACGTTTGAAAGATAGTACCAGGTGCATGATCGTCGCTTATAGATTCAGCGCCGACAGAGCCCTCATCCGCCCTGTCGGGCACCTTCGCCCATGCCAAGAGGGCACGGGAGAAGGCGATAATATTGAAAAGTTTTGCCTTCGCCCGTCCGAAGGATGGGAGAAGGTGGCCGAAGGCCGGATGAGGGCTACTTGATTACGTACTTTAATCTAAAACCAAAAAGGCTCAGGCAGCGCTTCTGAGCTTCTCGACTTCAACCAGTGCGGCCCGCGTCTCGTGCACGATGATGTCAACCAGGTCCTGCGCCACAAAGCTGTGGCCATTGCGCGCCAGAAGTTCCAGATTCTCGCAAGCCTTTCCAGCGCGCCGGGCGCCCAGGCTTGTAACCATGGATTTCAAGGCATGGGCGGCATTGGCCAAAGCCCCCACATCCTGCCCGTCGGCGTGGCGTTCGATCTCGGCAAGGCTCACCGGAACATGTTGGATGAAATGGCCCGCAACCCGCTTGAACAGGGCCTCGGTGCCGCCGATTGATTTCAGCTCGATAATCACTTTGGGATCAATGATGGCGCCGGCAGTTTCTTCCACAGACTTATCCCCGTATCACGTGAGTTTCAAAAATCTCAGGCCCCTGTTTAACCATGTAAAAGTTAACGGCGGTTTTGGCCAAGCCGCCGGATTCGAGCAATTAGTTAAAGACAAAATTATCGCTTTATTGGAGGTATTTGCCCCGCAATCCCTATTGCGTTCTCTAATCGTTCCAGATTAGATGCGCCATGGCCAAATCAGCTTCAAGTTTCGTCTGCCAGTCCTGCGGGGCCGTTTCCTCCAAATGGGCCGGTCGCTGCGATAATTGCGGTGAATGGAACAGCATTGTTGAAGAAAAAGGGGCGGCCCCCGTGTCCGGTGCCAAGGGCGCTGCCCTGCCCAAGGGCAAAGCCTCCCGTCTCGTGGGTCTTCGTGGCGAAAGCCCCGCCCCGCCCCGCATTCAAACCGGAATCGCTGAATTGGACCGTGTTGCTGGCGGAGGCTTCGTTCCGGGCACAGGCGTATTGATCGGCGGCGATCCCGGCATCGGCAAGTCCACCCTGCTCCTGCAGGCTCTGGCCTCATTGGCCCGGAAGGGCGAGCGCGTCATTTATGTTTCAGGCGAGGAGGCAATCGCCCAGGTGCGCCTGCGGGCCCAGCGTCTGGGGCTTGATGATGCCGCTGTCTTGCTCGCCACCGAAACCAATGTATCGGATATTCTGGCCACCCTGAATGAAGGCGAGCCGCCCGCCGTTGCCGTCATCGATTCCATTCAAACCCTGTGGTCGCCGGTGATTGAAGCAGCCCCCGGCACCGTATCCCAGCTCAAGGCAGGCTCGGAAGCGCTGGTGCGTTATGCCAAGCAGAAGGGCACCGCCATGCTTCTCGTGGGCCATGTCACCAAGGATGGCCAGATCGCCGGACCGAAAGTCATCGAACACATGGTGGACACGGTCCTCTATTTCGAAGGCGATCGCGGCCACCAGTATCGCATCCTGCGTGCCGTCAAAAACCGCTTCGGCCCCACCGATGAAATTGGCGTGTTTGAAATGTCGGATGGTGGCCTCAAGGAAGTCGCCAATCCTTCCAGGCTCTTCATGGGATCGAGTGATCGGCCAACTCCAGGCACCGCGATATTTGCCGGCATGGAAGGCACGCGGCCACTGCTGATGGAAGTGCAGGCCCTCGTCTCGCCTTCACCGCTGGGAACACCCCGGCGCACCACCGTGGGTTGGGATTCCAATCGCCTCGCCATGATCCTTGCCGTCCTGGAAGCCCGCGCCGGCGTCACCATTGGCGCCAATGATGTTTACCTTAACGTCGCAGGCGGACTCAAAGTGCGCGAACCCGCAGCCGATCTGGCCGTTGCCGCGGCACTTCTCTCCTCACTCACCGGAACAGTCATCCCCCACGGCACGGCTGTCTTTGGTGAAGTTGCCTTGTCTGGCGCAATTCGCCCCGTAGGCCAGACCGAAGCCCGCCTGAAGGAAGCCCAAAAGCTGGGCTTGAGGGAGGCCGTCATTGCCTCGGCGACAGAACTCACAAGTTTCAAGGGCTTGAAAGTAAAGCCAATTGAAACCATTTCTGATCTCGTGGCATGGACCGCGTCACAAGACAAAGGCTTACGACGAATCGTCTAGATCAGTTGGCAAAAGCTGCCTATAAGGTGGCTCAGCCAGAGCATGTTGCGGCAAAGTTGCACGACTTTGCCGATAACAACATGCTCCAAAGCCAACGAACCGGGAAAGTTATATGCCCTTCCAATTGCTTGACCTCATACTTTTCGGCATCATGCTGATCTCCGGCCTCCTGGCTCTCATGCGCGGCTTCACCCGGGAAGTGCTTTCGCTCGTGGCCTGGGGCGCTTCCGCCGTTGCAGCGTACTTCGCCATCAAGCAACCGGCCCTGCTTGACCTCGCCATGCCCTATGTGGACAAAGCCATCCTCGCGCAAATTGCCGTAGGCACCATCGCTTTCATCATCACACTCATCGTTGTTTCACTCATCAGCGTGAAGATTTCAGATTCGGTGGTTGATTCCGCGGTGGGCGGTTTTGATCGCACTCTTGGCTTCCTTTACGGTTTGGGCCGCGGCTTTGTCCTCGTGGCTATCGCCTATCTTTTCTACGGCTGGCTCCTGCCCTTCGACAAGCAGGAAGACTGGGTGCGTAACGCAAGCTCGCTTCCTGCCATCAAATATGTGGGCGAAACCCTGCTTGGCTTCATGCCGCCTGACATCGCCGAAACACTGTCCAACACGGCCCTCATGAAAAATCCCGATAGCCAGGGAAGCACGTCGTTGCAGGTAACCCCAAATGCCGCAAAACCTCAATCCGGTTATCAATCCGGTGAAACCCAGGGGCTCGACAATCTCATTGAGGGCACAGGCAACGCCGCGCAGCAACCCGAATTCGGACAAAGCACCACGCAATGAATCCAGACTTTGATATCGACGGTGATCGCTTACGCGAAGAATGCGGCGTCTTTGGCGTCTTTGGTCATCCAGATGCGGCGGCCCTCACGGCACTTGGCCTCCATGCCCTTCAACATCGCGGTCAGGAAGCCGCAGGCATTGTCACCTTTGACGGCGAACGCTTTAACGCCGAACGGCGCATGGGCCTCGTCGGCGATCATTTCTCCAGCGAAAAAATCATCAACCGCTTGCAAGGGCGCACGGCGCTCGGCCATGTCCGCTATTCCACCACGGGCGAAACCATTCTGCGTAACGTCCAGCCACTCTTTGCCGAACTTTCCGCAGGCGGCCTGGCTGTCGCCCACAATGGCAACATCACCAATGGCCTGACGCTGCGCCGCGAACTCATCTCGCAGGGCGCAATCTGCCAGTCCACCTCTGACACGGAAGTCATCCTGCATCTCGTGTCACGCTCGAAAAAGGGGCGCATTGTCGAACGCTACGTCGACGCGCTCCGCAGTCTCGAAGGAGCCTATGCCCTCGTTGCCCTCACCAACAAGAAACTCATCGGTGCCCGCGATCCTCTCGGCATTCGCCCACTTATTCTGGGTGAACTCAACGGCGCTTACATTCTGTGCTCGGAAACCTGTGCATTGGACATCATCGGTGCAAAATTCGTGCGCGAAATTGAAAATGGCGAAGTCGTGGTGATTTCGGACGAGGGCATCGAGTCCCATCGCCCATTCCCGAAACAGCAAGCCCGCCCTTGCATCTTCGAATACATCTATTTCTCCAGGCCCGATTCAATCCTCGGTGGCCGCTCCGTCTATGAAGTGCGGAAAGAACTTGGCAAGCAGCTCGCTATCGAGGCCCCGGTTGATGCCGATGTTGTTGTGCCCATTCCCGACTCCGGTGTGCCCGCAGCCCTGGGCTACGCCCAGCAAACCGGAATTCCCTTTGAACTCGGCATCATCCGCAATCATTATGTGGGCCGCACCTTTATCGAGCCTACGCAGACCATCCGCTCGCTCGGCGTCAAGCTCAAGCACAACGCCAACCGCGCTGTCGTTGACGGAAAACGCGTCGTGCTGCTGGACGATTCCATCGTGAGGGGAACCACCTCGGTGAAAATCGTTCGCATGATGTATGAGGCGGGCGCCCGCGAAGTGCACATGCGCATCTCAAGCCCGCCCATAAAATTCCCGGATTTTTACGGCATCGATACACCGGAGGAAAAATCGCTTCTGGCGGCAACCCATTCCTTGGAAGAAATGCGCCAGTTTATTGGCGTCACCTCGCTGTCATTCATTTCCATCGAGGGCGTTTACCGGTCGGCCGGCTACCAGGGCCGCGATGCCCACCGCCCGCAATTCACCGATCATTGCTTCACAGGCGATTATCCCACCCATCTCACTGACATCATCGGCGAGTCCGCCAAGCAGCAACTCTCGCTTCTCGCCGAAGCCGGCTGATACCATGGCGAAGCAACTGGAAAACCGCGTGGCCGTTGTCACCGGCGCTTCACGCGGGCTCGGCCGTGCCATCGCCCTGACGCTGGCAAATGAAGGGGCTCACATCATAGCCCTCGCCCGCACCCAGGGTGGGCTTGAAGAACTTGATGATGAGATAAAAAATATGGGCGGTTCCGCCACGCTCGTCCCCTCGGACATCAAGGACTACGCCGCTATTGACCGGCTTGGTGCGGCCATTTTTGAGCGCTGGAAAAAGCTCGATATCCTGATCGGAAATGCCGGCATCCTCGGCAAGCTCACGCCGCTAGCCCATGTCGATCAGAAAGTGTGGGACGAGGTGATGGCCGTGAACCTCACCGCAAACTGGCGGCTCATCCGCTCGCTTGATCCGCTGTTGCGCGCGTCCGACGCGGGCCGCGCCGTGTTCGTAAGTTCGGCCGCGGCACAGAAATGCCTGGCCTACTGGGGCCCCTATTCTGTCTCCAAAGCTGCGCTCGAAGCCATGGTCAAGACTTATGCCGCCGAAATATCAACCGTTCCGGTACGCGCCAATTGCTTCAACCCCGGTCCAACTCGCACCAAAATGCGCGCCCAAGCCATGCCCGGCGAAGATCCTGATACTCTGCCCTCCACCGAACAAGTTGCAGCGCAGATCGTGGACCTGTGTCTCCCATCATTTTCTGACAACGGCGCAGTGTATAAATACTCTGCTGATGGATTGGTCAAATCAACATCATGAGCCAACAGGCAATCATAGACGCTTTGCTCAATGCCCGTCTTTCTGGCGAAAAACTTAGGGATTATCCTGGCCCTGCCCCCGCCAGCATGGCAGACGCTTTTGCTATCCAATCTGCTGTTCGGTCTTCTATTGGCTGGAAACAAGCAGGCTGGAAAATCGGCTGCACCAGCGAGCGGGCGCAAAAGGCCTTGCACACTGATGGCCCCTTTCCCGGGCCGCTCTACCGGGAGCGATTGTTTCCCTCGGGCACTCATGTTGAAACGCTTGCCAGCAACAGCCGCACCACGGAGCCCGAAATAGCTTTCACCATGGCCCGCGACCTGCCCGCGCGTGACAAGGCCTGGTCAGTCGATGAAATTCTGCATGCCATCGCAACGGTTCATCCGTCCATAGAAATCGTCAACCCGCGCTTGCCCAAAGGCTTCAACGATGTCGTTGAATGGTACGTGGCCGATGGCGGCCTCAATCACGCTCTTGTGTTGGGCCAGGGCGTCAAGCCTCTCAAGCGGGCCGACTATGCCAGGATCACCAACCGCGTCTCGCTCAATGGCGTAAGCAAGTACTCCGGCATTGCCTCAAATGCCTTGGGTGGCCCTGAACTGGCGCTCACCTGGCTCGCAAATAATCTCATAACAAAGGGATTGTTCCTGCGGGCAGGCGATGTGGTGACAACCGGCGTAATCACCGAGGTCTTCGACACCAGCATCGGTGACCATGTCGAAGCCACCTACGATCTCATCGGAAAAGTCTCGGTCCAGCTCTAAGGAAGCAAAGCCTTTGGAGATTATCGCCCTCTCCCATTTCTTGGGCGAGGACGCAATCAGTAAGCGTCGTGTGTCCAATCGATAGATGGGTAACAGACTGAACCGGATACATGGGTTACAGTTTCCCGGTTGGTTGTTGTGGTGCGTTTGCATGTCCTTGGGGTGAAGGAAGTGGTCTGCGCAGTTTCTTGGTTCTTG
>CAZHCO010000322.1:0-1087 GCA_964530965.1 uncultured Aestuariivirga sp.
CGTGACGCCCGCCGACTACGACCAGGTGATGGATACCAACGCCAAGGGCGCGTTCTTCGTCGCCCAGGAAGTGGCGAAGCGCATGATCGCGCGGGGCACCAAGGGGCGGATCGTCAATATCGCCTCGGTGGCCGGGCTGCGTCCCATCAGCCAGCTTTCGGTTTACGCCATGTCGAAAGCGGCGGTGGTGCAGATGACGCGCGCCATGGCGCTCGAATGGGGGCGGCACGGGATCAACATCAACGCCATTTGCCCCGGCTATATCGAGACCGAGATCAACCGCGACTATTGGCCCACGGCAGCCGGGCAGAAACTGATCGGCATGCTGCCGCGCCGGCGCGTCGGGCGGCCGGAGCACCTGGATGGACTGCTGATGCTGCTGGCGGGCGAGGAATCCGAGTTCATCAACGGCGCCATCATCCCGGTCGACGACGGTCAGTTGGCGGGGTAGTGGATTGGCGCTAACGAATGATTCCCGATCGATGCCTCCCCACCCCTATCATGGCCGGGCGAAGACCCGGCCATCCAAAGCCACGGCACGGTTCCTGGATGCGCGGGTCAAGCCCGGATCACAGTCCGGGGGCGCGCATGACAGGTTGAGGGCATCATCTGTTCGAGTCGCACCACTCGCTACCTGCCGGTGAGCGGGTGCGCCGGCAAGCCGGCCAATTGGCGGCGCAGCACCTTGCCGTTGGCGGTGCGCGGCAGGGCATCGACACGGAACAGCGCGCGCGGTCGCTTGTAGGCGGCGAGCCTTTCGGCGGCCCAGCGCGAGAGCTCGTCCCCGTCCAACGTCCGTCCCTCGCGCGGCACCACATAGGCGGCAATGACGGTGACATCGGACTGCACGCGCCTCTCGGCCACGGCGATTTCGGCAACGTCGGGGTGATCGGCGAAAGCCGTCTCCACTTCCACCGGCGAGACGCGGTAGCCGAGCGCCTTCATCACCTCGTCGGCGCGGCCGTGATGAAAGACATAGCCATCGACGTCGATGGCGGCGAGATCACCGCCCACGAACCATTCGCCGCGCATGGCCGCCGCCTCTTCGTCCGGCCGGCGCCAATAGCCCTTCATCAATCCAGGGTCC
>CAZHCO010000323.1:0-1960 GCA_964530965.1 uncultured Aestuariivirga sp.
TCCCGAGGGCATTCGTGTGATCAGAGTCACCAAGCCTGTTCCAACCTTGTGACCTGACGAGATTGACACGTTTTCCGGGAGCGCCCCGATACCACTTCTCAAAGTCGGCCAGCCCAGCCTTCGCCTCCTGCAGAGTAGAGAGTCGACCGTGAACAATCCAATTTTCATGCATGAAGTGGTCTGACGGCGCTGAAGAGCATCGCCAGCAACAGGCGCAAAAGAATCCTCAGCCAGGTGAGGAGGAGACGGAAGTTGTAGCCGGCGGCGGCGAGGATGGCATTGATGGCATCGCCCTGGGTTCCGGCGAGATAATTGCGGTCCATGCGGTGTTCGTTCTTGATGTGGCCGATGACCGGCTCGACGGCGGCACGGCGCTTCATCTCGCGTTTGATGGCGGGCGTCATGCGCCGCTTCTGGCCGGAGGTGAAGACCTTGAACCGGTGGCTCAAGGGCGCGTTGTGGCCCTTGTATCCGGCGTCGGCGATGATCCGCTCGAGGGTGTTGCCGATGGAGGTCTCCATGTCCGGAATGATCTCGACCAGGGTGTGGCCGTCATAGGGATTGCCGGGCAGCGCCTTGGCATGCAGCGCGAACTGGCCGCCCTTGGAGCGATGCAACGTCGTGGCGATCGACACCTTCACGCCGAACTCGTAGGGCTTGTGGGCCTTGCCTTTGCCGATGCATTCCACCTCCGGGGCATGCAGGCTGTAGACCTTCTTGCCATGTTGTCTCTGCCGCTGTTCGAGAACCCGACCCGCCAAATGTAACGGGCGCAGGAAAATGGCGTGCAGGCCATCGTCGCCGGCGATTTGCCGGCCGATATCGCGGATGGTGCGGCCGAGATAGGTTTTGAGCTTGCGCAAGGCCTTGCCGGCCCGCTTGAACTGCTTGGCATGGGCATATCTCTGATGCTTGATCAGCGCCATCTTGCCGACCCTGGTGTAGGACTGGCGCAGATCGAGGCCAGTCCTCTTTGCCAGGCTCACCAGCTTCTCGCGCGCCCGGTTGAGCAACTTCGCATCGGTGGGGAACATCACGTTCTTGGGCTGCACCGTGGTGTCGACCACAACCCGGCGAGTGTCCTCGGGCCGCATCGCTCCGGTCCGCACCGCCACCGAGAGGCTCTCCTGCAACAGCGCCGCAACCCGCTCCTCGCCCATCCGCTGGCGCCATCTGGTCATCGACGAGCGGTCGAAGGGCAGTTCATGGAGGAAGAACTCCTCGCCGCAGAAGTATTGAAAATACGGATTCTCCACCCAGCGCGCGCACAGCTCCTCGTCGGAGAGATCGAAAGTGAACTTGAGGATCGAAAGCCCCGCCATCAGCCGTGTCGGTAGCGGCGGCATGCCGGGACCGTCGGCGTAGACCTCGCCGCACTTAGCTTCGATGGCGGCCCACGAGATCACATTGGCAAGCCTCGCCAGCTCATGCTTCAGGTTGATGATCTGGTCGAGGCGCGAGCGGAACATGTCCTGCTCACCCCGGTCGCGGCGTTCCCTTGGCTTCATGGCGAATCTCCCCGGCTGATCCCTCAGCCGCAGTGAATCACGCTTCGAGCCACTCGTGAATCGCAAAATCATTCTGCAAGAAAACTGGCTTCAAACCGTTGCTTTCCTGCAATATCAAAATCAGTAATTGTCGGCATCAACAAATCCGATCAATGAGTTGGGAATAGTTCACGGGGGACTAGAGAGATCGACTACGAAATAAGAAGGATAATCTTGTCTCATAACGTCAGTGTCATCGATGTTGTCCTTTAGGCCGCTCTTCGCGCGTGCGGTAAAGATGATCTGAGCATCGTAAGTGAACACAAGAGGTTCAGCCGGCTGCAGGCCGTTCTTTCGGGCGATGCGGCCGGGCGTCACACGGAACTTTCCCGGCGGGTTCCGGCCCTTTAGTTCCTGAAGGAAAACCCGCCGAGCATCATTAAGGGTGGGAAACTGTTCTTTGCTGAGCTTGA